>JAKAHP010000159.1 GCA_021825505.1 Pseudomonadota bacterium | reverse complement strand
CGCCGGCTGCTCGAGCGCGACGCCGCGCCGCGCTGACGCCGCGGCCGCGCGCTTCAGCCCTGCGGCGGCGCGGTGTCGCGGAACGAGGCGCGCTGCATCAGCCGCTCGTGCAGCTTGTTCAGGTTGGGGTAGTCGCCGCGCCAGTCGATTTCCGGATTGCGGAAGGCGACGTAACCCAGGGCCGTGCCGACCGCGATGTCGGCCAGGGTCAAATGGGTACCGCACAGCCAGTTCGACTCGCCGAGCCCGACCGACATCGCCTTCAGCGCGGCATGGATCTTGCCGAGCTGGCGGTCGATCCACGGCTGGCAGCGCTGTTCGGGGGCGCGCGGCGGCCAGCTCTGCTCGAGCCGCGCGGCCACGGCCGCGTCCATCGTGCCGTCGGCCAGCGCTTCCCAGGTGCGCACGTCGGCGCGCTCGCGCCCGCTGCCCGGAATCAGCTTGCCCACCGGCGTCAGCGTGTCGAGGTATTCGACGATGACGCGCGAATCAAACATCGCGCTGCCGTCCTCCATCACCAGGCAAGGCACCTTGCCCAGCGGGTTGGCCTCGTGGATCTGCGTGTCCGGCCCCCAGACATTGTCCTCGACGAACTTGTATTCGATCTTTTTTTCCGCAAGCACGATGCGAACCTTGCGGACGTAGGGACTGGTGAGCGATCCGATGAGTTTCATGACCATACGCGTCGAATTCGGCTCGGCAGTATAAATCGCGACGCTCGCCCGCGCCGTGACCGATTGCGCAGTTCCTACAATGTGGCTCATGAACACGTCGACCTCCCCCGCCGCGCCGACCCCGCTGTCGGCCCTGTCCCCGCTCGACGGCCGTTACGCGGCCAAGCTCGACGCGCTGCGCCCGCACCTGTCCGAGGCCGCGCTGATGCGCTGCCGCGTGCAAGTCGAGATCGAATGGCTGATCGCGCTGTCGCAGGCCGGGCTGCCCGAGCTGGCGCCGATCGACGCGGCGCTGCAGACCGAGTTGCGCGGCCTCGTCGCCGCCTTCGGCGAAGCCGACGCACAGGCGATCAAGGCCATCGAGCGCGTCACCAACCACGACGTGAAGGCCGTCGAGTACTGGATCAAGGAGCGCCTGGGCGCGTGGCCCGAGCTGGCGCGCAGCAGCGAATTCGTGCATTTCGCCTGCACCTCGGAAGACATCAACAACACCGCGCACGGGCTGATGCTGGGCGGCGCGCGTGCGCAGGTGCTGCTGCCGGCGCTGCGCGCGGTGCTGGCGCGACTCAAGCGCCTGGCGCGCGAGCTGGCCGACGCGCCGATGCTGTCGCGCACCCACGGCCAGACCGCCAGCCCGACCACGCTGGGCAAGGAAATGGGCAACGTCGCGGCGCGCCTGCAGCGCGCCATCGAGGCGGTCGCCGCGGTCGAGCTCAGCGCGAAGATGAACGGCGCCGTCGGCAACTACAACGCGCACCTGGCCGCCTACCCCGACATCGACTGGGAGGCACTGGCACGCGGCGTGGTCGAGCAGCGCCTCGGGCTGCGCTTCAACCCCTACACGATCCAGATCGAGCCGCACGACGCGATGGCCGAGCTGTTCGACGCGGTCGCACGCCTCAACACCGTGCTGCTCGACCTCAACCGCGACCTCTGGGGCTACATCTCGCTGGGCTATTTCAAGCAGCGCACCAAGGCCGGCGAAATCGGCTCGTCGACGATGCCGCACAAGGTCAACCCGATCGATTTCGAGAATTCCGAAGGCAATCTCGGGCTGGCCAACGCGCTGCTGCGCCACCTGAGCGACAAGCTGCCGGTGTCGCGCTTCCAGCGCGACCTCACCGACTCGACGGTGCTGCGCAATATGGGCGTGGCGCTGGGCTACGGGCTGCTTGCCTACGACAGCCTGCAGCGCGGCCTCGACAAGCTCGAACCCAACCTGGCGGCGCTGGCCGCCGACCTCGACGCGGCGTGGGAAGTGCTGGCCGAGCCGGTGCAGACGGTGATGCGCCGCCACGGGCTGCCCAACCCCTACGAACAGCTGAAGGAACTCACGCGCGGCAAGGCGATCACACGCGATTCGATGCGTGAATTCATTGCCGGCCTGCCGCTGCCGGAAGCCGACAAGACCCGGTTGCTGGCGCTGACCCCGGCCAGCTACACCGGCAAGGCGGCGGAACTGGCGCGGCGCATCGGCGACGAGGACTGTTGACCGGCCGAGGAGGCGCGACGATGCTCAAGCTGTTCATCAAATGGCTGCTGTCGGCCACCGCGTTGATGGCGGTGGCCTATCTGTACCCCGGCGTCGAGGTCGCCGGATTCGGCGCCGCGCTGTGGGCCGCGCTGATCATCGGGCTGCTCAACGCGCTGGTGCGGCCGCTGCTCGTCGTGCTGACGCTGCCGATCACGCTGCTGACGCTCGGCCTGTTCCTGTTCATCGTCAACGCCGCGGTGTTCGATCTGGCGTCAGGCTTGAGCGACGGCTTCCATGTGCGCAGCTTCGGCGCCGCACTGATCGGCTCGCTGCTCTACAGCGGCGCCGGCATGATCATCGACCGCGCCCTCGAAGGGCTGTCGATGAGCCGGCGCTGAAGCGCGGCACCGCGGCTCAACGCTGCGCCAGGCGCGTCAATGCCTCGACGCGCTCGTCGGTCGACGGGTGGGTCGAGAACAGCCGCGCGATGCCGCCGCCGAGCAGCGGATTGACGATCATCATCTGCGCGGTCGCCGGATGCTCCTCGGCCGCGGCGAAGGGCAGGCCGTGCTGCGCGATCGCCTCGATGCGGCGCAAGGCCCCGGCCAGCGCCAGCGGATCGCCGGTCAGCTCGGCGGCGCCGCGGTCGGCCTCGAATTCGCGTGCGCGCGAAATCGCCATCTGGATCAGTCCGGCGGCCAGCGGCGCGAGCACGGCCAGCGCGATGCCGGCGATCGGGTTGACGGCGCGGCCGTTCTCGTCGCGCCCGCCGAAGAACAGCGCGAAATTGGCCAGCGCCGAGATCGCGCCGGCCATCGTCGCGCCGATGGTCGAGATCAGGATGTCGCGATGGCGCACGTGGCTGAGTTCGTGCGCCATCACGCCGCGCACCTGGTTGGTGTCGAGCACACGCAGCAAGCCGGTGGTCGCGGCCACCGCGGCGTGCTCGGGGTTGCGTCCGGTGGCGAAGGCGTTCGGCGCGTCCTCGTCGATCACATAGACGCGCGGCATCGGCATGCCGGCGCGCTGCGCGAGCTGCTGCACCAGACCGTAGAACTGCGGCGCGCTGTGCGCGTCGACCTCGCGCGCGTTGTACATGCGCAGCACCAGCGAATCCGAGAACCAGTAGCTGAATGCGTTGCCCACGAGCGCGAACATCAGCGCCAGCACCATGCCCTGGCGGCCGCCGAGCAAGGCGCCGAGCGCGACGAACAGCGCGGTGATCGATGCCATCAGCACCGCGGTTTTCAGCATATTGCCCATCGCGAACTCCTGCGTCGAAACCGGGCGGAACAAATGCCGCCCTTGGTTAACGTTTTGATACGTTCGACTGAGATTGTGGCGCAAGCCAAAAGTTCCAGTCGCCAATGGGGTTTTACCGCTCAGTCGGGAGCGCCGCTGACGAAGCGCTCGCCGACCTGCAGCGGGGTGCTGCGCAGCGCTTCGGCCGCGGCCAGCGGCCGGCCGCCCGGGCGCTGCAGCCGCGTCAGCCACAGGCTGCCGTCGCCGCACGCCACCTCGACGCCGTCGGGCCCCAGCGCGAGCACCGTGCCGGCCGGGCCGAGCGCACCGGCGCGGCCCAGGCGCACGCCGTGCACCTTGAACTGCAGCGTCGCGGTGCGCGCGTGCGCTGCGGGCTGCGGCAACAGCGCGCGCACCCAGCGCTCGAGCTGCAGCGCCGGCTCGCGCCAGTCGAGCCAGCTCTCGCGCTTGTCGAGCTTGGCGGCGTAGCAGATGCCCTCGTTGGGCTGCGCGGTCGGCTCGGCGATGCCCGCGGCGAGGTCGTCGAGCACCTGCAGCAACAGCTCGGCACCGAGCGCGGCGAGGCGGTCGTGCAAGCTCGCCGAGGTCTCGTCCGCAGCGAGGTCGAGTTCCTGCATGCGATACACCGGCCCGGTGTCGAGGCCGAGGTCCATGCGCATGATGCTCACGCCGCTCTGCGCATCGCCGGCGGCGATCGCGCGCTGGATCGGCGCCGCGCCGCGCCAGCGCGGCAGCAGCGAGGCGTGAATATTGATGCAGCCCAGGCGCGGCAGCTCGAGCACCCAGGCCGGCAGCAGCAGCCCGTACGCGGCCACGACCAGCACGTCGGGGTCGGCCGCGCGCAAGGCCGCGCGCGCCGCTGTCGCGTCGTCGGCCCAGCGCCCGTCGAGGCGCAGCCCGCGCGGCTGCGCCAGCGCCACCCCGTGCTGCAGCGCGACCTGCTTGACCGCGCTGGGCTGCAGGTGCATCCCGCGCCCGGCCGGCCGGTCCGGCTGGCTCAGCACCAGCGGCACCTGATGGCCGCGCGCGAGCAGCGCGCGCAACGCGACCGCGGCGAATTCCGGGGTGCCGGCGAAGGCGACGCGAAGGCGCTCGGGCATCGCGCGGCGCTCAGGCGGCTTCGGCAGCTTCGCGCTGGCGCTTGAGCATCTTCGCCTTGATGCGGTTGCGCTTCAGCGGCGACAGGTAGTCGACAAAGACCTTGCCCAGCAGATGGTCCATCTCGTGCTGCAGGCACACCGCAAGCAAGCCCTCGGCATCGAGCTCGAACGCGTGGCCCTGCGCGTCCAGCGCGCGCACGCGGACCCGGTCCGGGCGCTCGACCTTGTCGTAGATGCCCGGCAGCGACAGACAGCCCTCTTCCCACTCCTTGCACTCGGCGCTGTGCTCGACGATTTCCGGATTGATCAGCACCAGCGGCTCGTTGCGCTCTTCGGAGACATCGGCAACGATGATGCGCTCGTGCACGTCGACCTGCGTTGCGGCCAGCCCGACTCCCTTGGCCTCGTACATCGTCTCGAACATGTCGACGACGATCGCGCGCACCCGGGCGTCGACCACGGCAACCGCTGCGGCCACCTTGTGCAGTCGCGGGTCGGGGTATTGCAATATCGTCAATCGGGCCATCGTGAACTCCTGAAACGTGCCGCGGCCGGGCCGTACGCGCGGCATTCATGCAACTGCGGTATTCGGCGATCTGCGCTTTTCGTTGCGACGACGCGACCTTGTCGCGACAATGTAACAAGTCCGCGAGGTCTGCCGCACCGCTCCGGGTCACGCCGGGGCAGAGCGGCGGCCATCGCCAGCAGATGGGGCGCCGCGCGCGGATTGCAAGCGCGCCGAGCTTGCGGAACATCGACATTTTCTTCCCGGGGGCCGATTCATGCAATTCAAGCGATTCCATCTCGCCGCAGCTGCCGGCCTGTGGCTGTGCGCATCGGCTGGTGCCGCACCGCTGGCACCGCAGGCGTCGGCGCCGACGCTGGGCCGGCTGCCGAACTACCCGGTGGCCCCGCTGCAGCGCGCGCGTGCACTGGACGCCGCGCAGCAAGGCGTCGCGGTGGGCGAGCTCGCCCCCGGGGCGCCGTCGCGCTACACGGTGCGCCACGGCGACACGCTGTGGAAGCTGTCCGGGATGTATCTGCGCAAGCCCTGGAACTGGCCCTTGCTGTGGGGCATGAACCTGGCACAGATCCGCAACCCGCACTGGATCTTCCCCGGACAGGTGCTGGTGCTGCACGTCGCCGGCGGCCGCGCCTGGCTGAGCAGCGAAGCCGGCAGCGACCTGCCGACCGTGCGCCTGGAGCCCGGCGTGCGCGCCGAGCCGCTGGCGCCGGCCGGCATCCCGACGCTCGACCCGCTCGTGATCGGCTCCTTCCTGACGCGCGCGCTGATCGTCGAACCGGACCAGTTGGCGCGCTCGCCGCGCATCGTCGCCTTGCAACCCGGCCAGATGATGCTGGCACCGGGGCAGACCGCCTATGTGCGCGGCGAGCTCGGCGAAGCGACACGCTTCGAGGTCTATCGTCCGGCGCAGCCGCTGCACGAACCGGGCAGCAAGCGCGTCATCGCCTGGCAGTCGCGCTACCTCGGCAGCGTGCGCCTGGTGCAGCCGCCGCAAGGCAAGGACGCGGTGGCCACCGTCGCCGTGCACGATATGGTGCGCGACATCGAAGTCGGCGATCGGCTCATCGCCCAGCCGCCGAACCAGCACCTGGACTTCACGCCGCACGCGCCGTCGCATGCTGTCAGCGGCACGATTCTGGCGGTGTACGGCGACGTCTCGATGGCCGGCCGCAACGGCGTCGTCGTCATCGACCGCGGCCACGCACAGGGGGTCGAGCGCGGCGATGTGCTGGTGATCGATCGCCCGCCGCGCCAGGTCGACGACGCGACGTTGGCGAAGCCGGAGCCGATCGAGCTGCCGGCGCAGCGCGCCGGGCTGGCGATGGTGTTCCGCACCTTCCGCGACGTGTCCTACGCGCTGGTGCTCGAAGCCTCGCAGGAAGTCGTCGCCGGCGACACCGTCGCGCAGCCCTGAGCCGACAGCGCGGGGCCGCAAGCCGCTTCCGGCGATGCCCCCGCTGCCCGCGACCGAACTCGACGGCTGGCTGCGCCTGCTGCATACGCCGGGGCTGGGCAGCGCCGGCGCGCTGAAGCTGCTGCGCGCCTTCGGCCTGCCCGCGCAGGTGCTGGCGCAGGATGTCGACGCCCTGGCGCGCCTCGTGCCGCGCGCGGTGGCGCAGGCGCTGGGCGCGCCGCCCGACGCCGCGCACCAGG
>JAKAHP010000158.1 GCA_021825505.1 Pseudomonadota bacterium | reverse complement strand
TCTGGTGATGGGCGCCAATCTCGGCATGACCCGGACCCCCGACGTGCACTTCTTCTCCGAGTCGCGGCACAACGGCACCAAGACCGTCGTGTTCTCGCCCGACTTCAGCATGGTCGCGAAATACGCCGACCAGTGGATTCCGGTGCATGCCGGCGCCGACGGCGCGTTCTGGATGGCGGTCACGCATGTGATCCTCAGCGAATGCCACCACGCGCGCGCCACGCCTTACTTCATCGACTACGTCAAGAAGTACACCGACAGCCCCTTCCTGGTCGAGCTGCACGCCGACGGCGACAGCTGGAAACCGGGGCGGCTGCTGCGCGCCGGGCGCATCGAGCGCTACGCGGGCGAGGAAAACGGCGAATGGAAGTTCCTCAATTTCGACGCCACCAGCGGCGCGCTGGTGTGCCCGAAGGGCAGTGTCGGCCACCGCTGGGGCAAGACCAAGGGTCAGTGGAACCTCAAGCCCGAGGACGCGCTCGACGGGCGTGCCTTTGATCCCGAGCTTAGCCTGCTGCAGCGCCACGACGAGGTGGTGCAGGTCGAGTTCACCGAATACGGGCTGCAGCGTCGCGCGCTGCGCGGTGTGCCGGTGCGCCGGGTCAGCACCGCCGACGGCGCGCAGGTCACCGTGTGCACGGTGTATGACCTGATCATGGCGCAGTACGGCGTCGGCCGCGGGCTGGCCGGCGACTACCCGGCCGACTACCGCGACAGGAATGCCGCCTACACGCCGGCTTGGCAGGAGGTGTTCACCGGCATCGGCGCCGACACCGTGCTGCAATTCGCACGCGAATGGGCGCGCACCGCCGAGAAGACCCAGGGCAAGTGCACGATCATCGTCGGCGCCGGCATCAACCATTGGTTCCACGGCAACCTGATCTACCGCGCCGGCATGATGGCGCTGATGCTGACCGGCTGCGTCGGCGTCAACGGCGGCGGCATGAACCACTACGTCGGCCAGGAGAAACTGGCGCCCAACGACTCGTGGGGCGCGATCATGTCGGCGCGCGACTGGCAGGGCAGTGCGCGCCTGCAGCAAGGCCCGATCTGGCATTACATGAATTCGGACCAGTGGCGTTACGACGGCCGCCAGCGCGCGTACAACGCGTCGCCCGACAACGATCTGACCGGGCTGCACACCGCCGATTTCGTCGTCAAGGCGGTGCGCAACGGCTGGCTGCCGTTCTTCCCGCAGTTCGACGCCAACAATTTCGACGTGGTCGACGAGGCGCGCCGCGCCGGTGCGAGCACCGACGACGAGATCAAGCAGCATGTCGCGCAGCGGCTGGCCTCGGGCGACCTGAAGTACGCGGTCAGCGACCCCGACGCCGAAGTCAACTGGCCGCGCGTGTGGTTCATCTGGCGCGGCAACGCGATCGGTACCAGCGCCAAGGGTCATGAGTATTTTCTCGACCACTACCTCGGCACGCATCACAACCACATCGCCGACGAAGCCGCGAAGGGCCAGGTCGACGAGGTCAAGTGGCACGAGGTCGCGCCCAGCGGCAAGATGGACCTGGTCGTCGATCTGAACTTCCGCATGGACACCTCAGCGCTGTACTCGGACATCGTGCTGCCGAGCGCGTCGTGGTACGAGAAGGACGATCTGAACTCGACCGACATGCATTCGTTCATCCACCCCCTGAGCGCGGCGATCCCGCCGGTGTGGGAGGCGAAGACCGACTGGGCGATCTTCCGCGAGCTGGCGTCCACGGTCAGCTCGCTGGCACAGCACAGCCTGCCCGGCGAGCACACCGACATCGTGATGGCCGCGCTGTCGCACGACAGCCCCGACGAGATCACGCAGCCGACGCTGCGCGACTGGGCGCACGGCGAGGACACGCCCGAGCTCGGCCGCTCGATGCACAAGCTGGTGCTGGAAAAGCGCGACTACACGAAGATCCACGCCAAGTTCTGCAGCCTCGGCCCGAACGTGCGCGCCAAGGGGCTGGGGGCGCACGGCAACCAGTACGACTGCGCCGACTTCTACGACGCGATGCTCGAGCAGGCCGACCACGTGCAGCGCGTCGACGGCCAGACCTACCCGTCGCTGAAGGAGGACGTCGAGGCGATCGAGGCGGTGCTCAACCTGTCGTCGGCGACCAACGGCGAGCTGGCCTGGCGCGCCTACCGCAACGCCGAGCGCAACACCGGGCTGGAACTGGCGCAGCTCGGCGAGGGCTCGCGCGCGGTGCGCACGCGCAACCGCGACCTCAAGGCGCAGCCGCGGCGCCTGCTCAACACCCCGGTGTGGTCGGGGCTGATGGACGACGGCCGCGCCTACGCCGGATTCACCTACAACGTCGAGCACGACGTGCCGTGGCGCACGCTGACCGGGCGCCAGCACTTCTACCTCGACCACGACGGCTACATCGCGTTCGGCGAGCACCTGC
Source organism: Pseudomonadota bacterium (assembly GCA_021825505.1). Taxonomy (GTDB): domain Bacteria; phylum Pseudomonadota; class Gammaproteobacteria; order Burkholderiales; family Burkholderiaceae_C; genus Thiomonas_A. The sequence continues at coordinate 4,350 of JAKAHP010000158.1, read as the reverse complement.
CGACCTACAAGCCGTCGCCGACCCCCGAGGCCTACGGCGACTTGCGCCAGTCGGTCAACGACGGCCGCGCGAAGATGCTCAACGTGCTGACGCCGCACGGCAAATGGCACATCCACTCGACCTACGGCGACACCCTGCGCATGCTGACGCTGTCGCGCGGCATGGAGCCATGCTGGCTGAGCGAACGCGACGCCGCCGAGCTGGGCATCGAGGACAACGACTGGGTCGAGGTCTACAACGACCACGGCGTCTATTGCACGCGTGCCGCGGTCAGCGCGCGCATCCCGCCCGGGGTGTGCATCGTCTACCACGCGGTCGAGCGCACCTACAGCGTGCCCAAGTCGGAGCAGCGCGGACGCCGCCGCGCCGGTATGAACAACAGCATCACCCGCGTGCACCTCAAGCCCAGCCTGTGCGTGGGCGGCTACGCGCAGTTCACCTACCACATGAACTACTGGGGGCCGGTCGGCGTGAACCGCGACACCCACGTGCTGGTGCGAAAAATGGACAAGGTCGAGTTCTGAGACGGGAGCCGCAAATGGATATCAGATCGCAAATCGCCATGGTGTTCCACCTCGACAAATGCATCGGGTGCCACACCTGTTCGGTCGCCTGCAAGAACATCTGGACCGATCGCAAGGGTGCCGAATACATGTGGTGGAACAACGTCGAGACCAAGCCGGGCACCGGCTACCCGACGCGCTGGGAGGACCAGGAGGTCTACAAGGGCGGCTGGGAGAAACACGGCGACGGCATCCGCCCGAAGAGCAACACCAGCAAGGTCATCACGCTGAAGAACATCACCTACAACCCCGACATGCCGGTGATGGAGGACTACTACGAGCCGTGGACCTACAAGTACTCCGAGCTGTTCGAGGCGCCCGAGGGCGACGACCAGCCGACCGCGCGCCCGGTCTCGCTGGTCACCGGCGAGCCGCTCGAGGTCAAGGCGGGGCCGAACTGGGATGACGACCTCGGCGGCTCGAAGGACTACGCGCGGCAGGACATCAACCTCGACGCGCTCAGCCCCGAGGAGCGCGAGGCGATGTTCGAGCTCGAGCGGCTGACCTTCATGTACCTGCCGCGCATCTGCAACCACTGCCTGAACCCGACCTGCGTCGCCTCGTGCCCGTCGGGCGCGCTGTACAAGCGCGGCGAGGACGGCATCGTGCTGATCAACCAGGAGCGCTGCCGCGGCTGGCGCATGTGCGTGACCGCATGCCCGTACAAGAAGACCTATTACAACTGGTCGACCGGCAAGTCCGAGAAGTGCGTGCTGTGCTACCCGCGCCTGGAAGCCGGCATGGCGCCGGCGTGCTTCCACACCTGCGTCGGCCGCATCCGCTACCTGGGCGTGATGCTGTACGACGCCGACCGCATCGAGGCGGTCGCGGCCAGCGACGACCAGGAGCTGATCGCGCGCCACCTCGACATCTACCTCGATCCCTTCGACCCCGAGGTGATCGCGCAGGCGCGCGCCAACGGCGTCGCCGACTCGACGATCGAGGCGGCGCAGAAGTCGCCGGTGTACAAGTTCGTCAAGCAGTGGGGCATCGCGCTGCCGCTGCACGCCGAGTTCCGCACGCTGCCCAATCTGTTCTACGTGCCGCCGCTGCTGCCGACCATGGGCAAGGTCGGCGACCAGCTCTACGACACCACGACCGAGTCGTTCTGGGGCGGCATCGAGCGCTCGCGGCTGCCGCTGCAGTACCTGGCGTCGCTGTTCGCGGCCGGCGACACCGCGCGCGTCGAGCAGGTGCTGAAGAAGATGATGGCGGTCAAGGTCCACCGGCGCCAGGTCACGGTCGGCGACCTGCCCGAGGCCGAGGTCACGCGCGCACTGGCCGAGGCCGGCGTCGACAGCTGCACCGCCGACGCGATCTTCCGCCTCACCACGCTGGCGCTGAACGAGGAGCGCTTCGTGATTCCGGCGGCGCACCGCGAGGAGGCCGCCGAGCTGATCGAGGCCACCGACGACCGCAAGGGCAGCGCCGGCTTCGGGCTGCGCGAGAAGCCGGCGCGGGGGCTGTGATGGACACCACGCTGTATGCACGCTTCGCGCCCTTGCTGCGCTACCCGCGCGCCGACCTCGACGCGGCGCTGGATGCGGCGCTTGCCGCGCTGGACGGCGCAGGAGCGGCTGACGCGGTCCAGGCGCTGGGGCATGGCGCCGCGGCGCTGCGCGCGCTCGACGGGAACGCGCGCGAGGAGCTGTTCCTGAAGACCTTCGAGCTGCAGGCGATCTGCTGCCTGGAGGTCGGCTACACGCGCTTCGGCGAGGACTACAAGCGCGGCATGTTCCTCGCCGGGCTGAAGGAGGAGCATCGCCGTGCCGGCCACGATTGCGGCGACGAGCTCGCCGATCACCTGGCCAATGTGCTCGAGCTGCTGCCCAGCCTCGAGCCCGAGGTGTGCGCCGAGCTCGCCGAGCAGGTGCTCATTCCGGCACTGCGCGCGATGCTCGAAGACTTCGACGAGCCGCGGCTGCGCGCGCGGCTGGACGCGCTGAAGGCGCGCGGCGAGCTGGTGATGCAGGAAGCGCTGCATTTCGGCAACCCCTACGGCGAGCTGCTGCGCGCACTGGCGCTGCGGCTCGAGGCCGACTGGCCGGGCGTGCCGCAGCGCCGCAGCGGTCGTGCCAGCGAGAACTTCATTCCGATCCACGACCGCGCTGCCGCGGCCGAGCTGGGAGCCTGATATGGACACCCTTCGACAAGCCCTTTTTGCAACCCTGCCCTATGTCGCGTTGACCGCACTGCTGATTGGCTGGCTGTACCGCTGGCGCCGCCTGGGCTTCAAGGTCACGTCGCTGTCGTCGCAGTTCCTCGAGACGCGGCGCCTGTTCTGGGGCACGCAGCCGTTCCACTGGGGACTGTTCGTCGTTTTCCTCGGCCACCTGGCGGCGTTCGCGATCCCGTCGGCGCTGCTGGCCTGGAACGGGCAGCCGTGGCGCCTGCTGGTGCTCGAGTGGACGATGTTCGCGTTCGGTCTCAGCGCGCTGTTCGGGCTGCTGATGCTGATTCTGCGCCGGCTGCGCGACGCGCGGCTGCGCGCGGTGACCTCGCGCATCGACGTGCTGCTGTACGCGCTGCTGCTGTTCCAGCTGGTGACCGGCCCGGCGATCGCCTATTTCGACAACTGGGGCAGTTCCTGGTTCGCGGCGACGCTGACGCCTTATCTGCGCTCGATCTTCATGCTGCAGCCGCGTGCCGACATCGCAGCCGGAATGCCCCTGGTCGTTCAGCTGCACATTCTGTCGGCGTTCGCGATCTTCGGCCTGATTCCGTTCACGCGGCTGATTCACTTCACGGTGTTCCCGCTGAACTACACGTGGCGCCCTTACCAGCAGGTGATCTGGAACTGGTCGCGCCATGCGCGCCGCGCCTCGCGCGCGCTGCGCGCCGGGGTCGCGCCACGCAACAATTGACGATGCGCGGCGCCGGTGGCGCCGCGCCCGCCTCCGCAGCCCGTCGCGCATGACCGCGTCGTGCCTGGGCTGATTGCGGGGCAGGGTTGGCAGGTGGGTGAGCTTCGTGCGAAGCTCCGTCCATGGCCGCGCTGATTTTCGATACGCTGAAGTTCGCCCACCGGCTCGAGGCCGCGGGCGTGGCGCCGGCGCAGGCTCAGGCGCAGACCCAGGTCATGGTCGAGGTGTTCGAGGCCAACCTCGCCGAGCTGGCGACGCGCCGTGACGTCGAGACGCTCGGCCTCGCGCTGCGCCAGGATCTGCGCGAACTTGACGCGAAGCTGCGCGGCGAGATGCGCGAACTCGAAGCGAAGCTGCGCGGCGAGATGCGCGAACTCGAAGCGAAGCTGCGCGGCGAGATGCACGAACTCGAAGCGAAGCTGCGCGGCGAGATGCGCGCGCTTGAGATTCGTCTGACGGTGAAGCTCACCGATCTTGAAGGGCGGCTGCGCCTGTTGCAGTGGATGCTGGGCGTCGTCGTCGCCGGCATCGCGACGCTGCTGCTCAAGGCCTTCTTCTGATCAGAGCGTGTCGACGAAGTCCGCGGGGCGCGGGCGCGGGCGCGGCGCGCGCGGCTCGCGCACGCTGCCGACCGCGACGAAGCACAGCGCGCGCTCGTCGTCACGCAAGCGCAGCAGTCGGCGCATCGCGGCGGCGCGCAGCGCCGGGCCGCTGACCAGGCCCGAGCCGAAGCCCAGCGCCTGCGCCGCCAGCAGCATGTTCTGCAGCGCACAGCCGAGCGACAGCAGGCGCTCGGCGGCCGGCGCCAGCGGCTCATCACGCGTCACCGCGACGGCCAGGAAGGGGGCGTGCGCGGCCTTGGCGGCGGCGGCCTCGAGATCGGCCGGTGCCGCGGCGTGGTCGCGCTCGAGCAGCGCCGCGGC
>JAKAHP010000157.1 GCA_021825505.1 Pseudomonadota bacterium | reverse complement strand
GCCGGCACGCGGGTGCCGATCTGGCTGCTCGGCTCGAGCCTGTTCTCGGCGCGGCTGGCCGCGCAGCGCGGCCTGCCCTACGCGTTCGCGTCGCATTTCGCGCCGCGGATGCTGCTGCCGGCGCTCGAGCTGTACCGCCGCGAGTTCAAGCCGTCGGCGACGACACCACGCCCCTACGTGATCATCGGCGTGCCGCTGGTCGCGGCCGACGACGACGCCCAGGCGCAACTGCTGGCCAGCAGCCTGTTCCAACGCGTGCTGGGCATCGTCAGCGGCCGGCGCACGCGGCTGCAGCCGCCGCGCCCGGGCTTCTTCGACCAGCTCGACGCCGCGCAGCGCGCCGCGATCGCCGACTTCCTCGGCGCCGCGGTGATCGGCGGCCCGGACACGGTGCGGCGCGGTTTTGCCGCGCTGCACGAGACCACCGCCGCCGACGAGTTCATGCTGACCTGCGACGTGTACGACGCCTGCGCGCGGCTGCGCGCGCTCGACCTCGCCGCGGCGGCGCTGCGCGGCTGACGCCGCGCCGCCGCCGCGCCGCGCTCAGGTCCAGGAATCCGAGTCGCCGCCGCCGTCGGCCCAGCCGCCGCCGGAGTCGTCGCCCCAGCTGCCGGCGTCGTTGATGCCGAAGTCGGGCTCCAGCGGCGCCGGCGCAGCCTGCGCGTCGCCGACGATCCCGCCGCCGGCGTCACCGTGGCCACCGACCAGCTTGTCGACCAGCATCTCGCCGGCCGCGAAGCCCGCCCCCATGCCCAGCCCGGTGCCGACCGCACCGAGAAAACCGCTGCCGCCACGCGCCGGATAGGCTCCTGGCCCGTACGGTCCCTGCGGATACGGTCCCTGCGGATAGGGCCCTTGCGGGCCCGCCCCCGGCGGGTACGACCCCGGCGGATAGCCGCCCGGGCCCTGCGGCGGCAGCACCTGCAGCGCCGGGCGGCGCGACGCCCGATAGACCGCGAACAGCATGACCAGCGCCAGCAGCACCGCCAGCGCGGCCAGCGGCATCACCCAGCCGGGCATCGCCGCGCGGCGCGGCGCAGCGGCGGCACCGTGCGCGGCGAGCTGGCGCGTGAACGCCTGCAGCTGCGCGCGGTCCTCGAACGGCAGCCCGGGGTCGAGCTGCTGCGCGCGCGCCAGCTCGGCGCCGGCCTGCGACCAGCGCCCGGCCAGCGCGAGCACGCGCGCGTCGACGTAATGCGCCTTGGCCGAGTTCGGATAGGCGGCCAGCACCTGTTCGATCTCGGCTTGCGCCAGCTGCAGCCGTCCGCTGGACGCGGCGGTATAGACATCGTGGATGCTGGGCAGCGTCGCGGCGCTCGCGCTTGCGGCCAGCAGCGCGAGCAGCGCGACGAGGATGCGCAGTGCTTTCATCGTGAGAAATTCCCTTCAACGCCGTCGTGATTGACGACACGCTGACAAGTTTCTCACATCCTGCGCCACGCTGCAGTTCAACGCTCCTCATACTCCGCGTTCGCATCGATGATGCGCCCGATCAGCTCCGGGCCGGGAAAATCGGCCATCACGATGCCGACGAAGGGCGGCGGATCGTCGCGGAGGATCTTGTCGACGACGAGCTCGTTGATGCCGGCGAACATGATCGAGCAGATCGGCCCCAGACAGCCCGCGCGTGGGAAATCGGGGTAGCGGCTCTTGAACAGCGGCGTGACCAGGCCGGTCGACAGGTGCGGTGCGCTGTCGGACGCCCAGACGCGCCCGCCAGCGACGAAATATGGAAAGGAGCCTCCCGAGGCCGACAGATACGTCATGAAAAAGCGCCTGCCCTTATCCTCGCGCGCCTTCTCGAGGTGATCCCGAACCAGCTCCCACTTCCGGTACAGATCCCAGTTGGTGTTCACCCAGTACTCGTCCTCGGTGTCGAAGCGACTGTAGGCGAGCCCCTCCGGTGACGGCGCCGGGAAATTCTGCAGGATCACGATCTTGCCGCGCACCTGATCCAAGGTCGGGAGGGCGCCGGTCGGCTTCCAGAACAGATCCTGCCCGTCGCGATTCGCGTAGCGCTCGAACACCTGCGCGAAGCTCTCGGTGTTGCCGCCACCGCTGCCCTCGCGCTTGACGCGCATCAGCACGGTCTCGCGCGGATGAAGCGACAGAAAGCTACGCACGATGCCCAGCACCTGGCCGAAGTCCTGGCCGAGCGGAACGATGCCGTGGTGCATCGTAAAGTTGTTGTGCTCGAGCCAGCAGCGGATATCGAGCACCCGCACACCGGCGTCGAGCTGTTGCTCGATCGACATCGACTGGGTACGCACGATCTCGGTGGCGAAACTGCCGAGGTTGCCGGTGGCCGAGTCGTGCGTTCCGGGCAGCGACAGGTCCTGCAAGGGCGTGTTGCCGCGCAGCGTCGACATCCAGTCAGCATGGCCGGCCAGCGCGTTGCGCGAGGTCGAGAAACCGCCATCGCCAGCCCAGGCCGTCTGTGCACAGGCGAACCACGCGCACACCAGCACGGCACACACACTGAGAATTTTCTTCATATTCCTCTCCCTGAGCGCCGCTTTGCAGCACGCAGCACCAGTCTGACGCGATACGGCCGCACGCGGCGTGTACGCCCCGCAAGCACCCCGTACAGGTCGGCGTCAGCGCGCTGCGCGCGTTTTATGCTGCAGCGCGATAATGACGTCATGGCACCCCCGACTTCCGCGATGACCGACGGCTCGTCCGACGCGCGCACTGCCGCGCTGCAGTCCCCCGGCGAGGAACTCGCCAACAGCCTCAGCCACGGCCTCGGACTGGGCTTGAGCGCGGCGGCGCTGCCGGTGCTGCTGCTGCACGCGCACGGCGCCGCGGCCACCGTGGGCGCTGCCTTGTTCGGCGCCACCGCCCTGCTGCTGTACCTGAGCTCGACGCTGTATCACGCGATCTCCCGCCCCAGTGCCAAGGCGGTGCTGCGCTGGCTCGACCACGCCTCGATCTACCTCTTCATCGCCGGCACCTACACCCCGTTCACGCTGACGGTGCTGCGCGGCGCCTGGGGCTGGACGCTGTTCGGCCTGGTCTGGGGATTGGCCGCGCTCGGTCTGCTGTTCAAGGCGCTGGGGCCGGCGCGCTTCCCGCGGTTGTCGACGCTGCTGTACCTGGCGATGGGCTGGATCGTGCTGATCGCGATCGTGCCGCTATGGCACGCGCTGCCGGCATCGGGGCTGGCCTGGTTGTTCGCCGGCGGCGCCGCCTACACGCTCGGCGTGATCTTCTTCAGCATCGACGAGCGCGTGCCTTACGCGCATTTCGTGTGGCATCTGTTCGTGCTCGCCGGCACCGTGTGCCACTTCATCGCGATCCTGCAGTGCGCGGGCGGTCGCGCCTGAACGCTGCCGGATCGACGCCCGGCGTCGGCGCAGGGCGCTTCAGCGCCGCCACTGCAGCGCCACGGCGCCGCGCAAACTGTTGATGAACCAGATGCGCGCAGCGCGTGCCAGGTCGTCGCGCGTCAGCCGCGCGGACTCGATCTCGCCGCGCTCGAGCCACTCGCGGCGAAGGCAGCCGTCGAGCAGGCCGCAGTCCAGCGCCGGGGTCAGCCTGCGGCCGTCGAGTTCGAGCACCAGATTGCCGCGCGTGAACTCGGTCAGCTCGCCGCGTTCATTCCACAGCAGCACGTCGAACGCATCCGGATAGGCCTGCGCGGCGGCCTCGTACGTCTGGCGCAACGTGGTCTTGTGGAACAGGCGCACGTCGTCGCTGCGCACCGGCGCGTCGGCCAGCACGAAACTGCGCGGTGCGTCGGGCGCGGCGTCGACGAAGGGCTGCACGTCCACCTCGAGCGCGCCGTCGGCATGCAGGCACAGGCGCACGCGATGCAGGCCGGCGGCGTGCGCGCGCGCGGCGCGTTCGAGCACGCCGCGCCAGCGCGGCACGTCGAGCGAAAAATCGAAATAACGCGCCGACGCCTCGAGCCGGGCCAGGTGCCGCGGCAGCCGCACGACCTCGCCGTGCTGCAGGCGCATCGTCTCGATCAGCCCGAAGCGCGGCCATGGCGCGGCGCGCAGGAAGCGCCCCTTGAGCAGCACCTCGGCGTACTCGTCGTCGGGCTGCGAATCCCAGACGATGCCGCTGCCGACGCCGCACACGGCCTCGCCGCGGCGCGCATCGAGCACGACGCTGCGGATCGCGACGTTGAACACCGCGTCGCCGCCGGGCTTGAGCAGACCGATCGCGCCGCAGTAGGGCCCCCGCGCCGAAGTCTCGAGCTGGGCGATCCACTGCATGGCCTTGACCTTCGGCGCGCCGGTGACCGAGCCGCACGGGAACAGCGCCCGGAAAATCTCGAACAGGCCGCAGCCCGGGTCGATTTCGGCGCTGACCGTCGACGTCATCTGCCACACCGTGGGCAGGCGCTGCAGCGCGTAGCGCTGCGGCACCGCGACGCTGCCGCGGCGCGCCAGCCGCGACAGATCGTTGCGCAACAGATCGACGATCATCAGGTTCTCGGCGCGGTCCTTGGCCGAGGCGTGCAATTCGCGCGCCAGGGCCTCGTCCTCCGCCGCGTGGCGGCCGCGCGGCCGCGTGCCCTTCATCGGCTGCGTCGTCAGCGTCCCGCCTTCGCGACGGAAGAACAGTTCGGGCGACAGCGACAGCAGTTGCTGCTGGCCGAAGTCGAGATACGCACAATAGCCCGCTGGTTGCGCCGCACGCAGCCTGTCGTACAAAGCCGCGCCGTCCGCATCGCAGGGGCCGCGCAAACGCACTGTGCAATTGGCCTGGTAGATCTCGCCGCGCGCAATCGCGTCGTGGATGCGCGCGAAACGCGCGGCGTAGTCCTCGAAACCGGCGTCGACGTGCAGATCCAGCTCCGCCGGCAGCGTATGCCCGGCGGCGTCGCCCGCGGGGCGCGATCGATCGAACACCGCGAACCAGGCCAGCGGCGTGGTCGCACCGGCGCGCACGCACAGCGCCGCGTCGAACGCCGGCGCGGCCTCGTAGCCGACGAAACCGGCGACCCAGGCGCCCGCATCGGCATATTGCTGTGCCGCGCGCAGCACGCCCTCGACAGCGTCGATCGTGTCGGCGCGCAGCACCGCGACGCTGTCGACGAATTCCAGCCGTGTGCACGCAGCGCCCGCGGCCGCGAAATCGAATACCGCACGAACCCGCGCCGCGCCCGCTGCCGGCTTCACCGCGACCTCTTGCGCGGGTGGCTGAGGTCGTTCTCCCTGGGGGCGTCCAGGCCCACGCGAGCCTTGCTGCCGGGGTCCTTGGTCGCTGTCCTCGACAGGGGCTGATCGCTCGTTCACGGCATGTTGCTCGGCACGCTTGCGTACAAGCGAAACATCGGAGGGAGATCGCCGAGCGCGGACTTGCCTGTCGGCGACCGTGCGGACTACGGGACGGCCTTCCCGTCCTGCGCCGCCTGCTCCTGCGCGATGCGCCGATTATGCTCGAGGTGCGAGAGAGGAAGTCGCACGACCGCCATGGATACCATCAAGGCGCCTTGCAAAGCGGCAGCGGAGCCGCCCGAGGCGGCCAGGTGGTAGAACAGGAACGCCGCGGCCAGGGCCGCGAACATCGCCATGCCCGCCGCCGTGACGGCGGGTGTCAGCTTGCGGCGTGGGGTGAATCGGCTCGTCCACCACACAAATTCGCTCAGGCTGTCGAGCACGACCACCAGCAGCAGAAAATTGCCCACCGCCACGGCAAAGTTGCCGCCCATCACCCAGGCGAGAGCCAGCAGGGCCCCATAGAAGCCGAGCCGTGGCCAACAGCGGGGAGGAATTCGGAGCACGGGACGCCTGCTGTCGTGCAGATTTAGCGTCGACTGCTCGCGAACGCCGCGTTGCACAAACCATGGGGGGGCAGTTCGCGCATTTGATGTCCTTGAGTTGATGTGGAATCGATGAAGCGTGCAATGCATGGCGGCGCGTCTCTCACGCCCGTGAGCGGGTGTTCGGCTCACGAACGGTTGAGTCCGCGAGTCGCGAAACGTTTCATCGCGCCCGACGGAGGCGCTTGCGCTCCGTGCCGCTTGGTGTGCCCGTCAATCGCACCGCCGCCACGGCACGTTAGGTGCCCGCGTCGGCTTCGGCGTCGACGTAGAACCAGCGCCCGTCCTCGCGTACAAAGCGGCTGACCTCGTGAATCCGATGCGCGCGGCCGTCGACCTTGTAGCGCGCGACGAATTCGACGATCGCGGCGTCGTCGCCGCGCGCCTCATGGCGCTTGACCTGCAGACCGATCCAGCGCGTTTGCGGCGCGGCGTCGAGCGCCAGCGCCTGCGGGCGCGTCGTCGGGTGCCAGCTCGCCAGCAGATAGTCCTCACGCTGCAGCGCGTAGGCGGTATAGCGCGAGCGCATCAGCGCTTCGGCCGTGGCGGCCACCATGGTGCCGCGCAGCAGCGGCTCGCAGCACTGCGCCAGCGGCTTGCCGCTGCCGCAGGGACAGGTCTGCTCGATCGGGTGGCGCGTTTTCAAGGGTTTCTAACTGCTTGCTAAAGACCTGCGCATCGTTGCGCGTTCATATACAGATTGAGCATGTCTCACAAGCTCGTCCCGATCCATGAAGCTGCCGAAGCGCTTGGCGTCTCGGCGCAGACACTGCGCCGCTGGGAGCGCGCAGGTCGGCTTGTGCCCGACGGGCGCACGGCAGGTGGTCGCTGGCGCTATGACGGGTCTTCTCGGCGCGTCTGTACGGAAGCCGTTCTCGCAAAAGCCAGAAGCTCGTCGACGCCGTGTGCAGCGTCGTGGAGGGTGCGGCATGATCCTCGCGCACAAGAGATCGCGCTTGACCCGAACAACGCGCAGGCGACCTGCTTCGCTCGCGCGT
>JAKAHP010000156.1 GCA_021825505.1 Pseudomonadota bacterium | reverse complement strand
CCCGGCGGCAAGGTGTCGGAATACATCGGCATGCTGCGCTACTCGGTGCCCGGGGTCGGCCTGATCTCGCCGCCGCCGCACCACGACATCTACTCGATCGAGGATCTGGCGCAGCTGATCCACGACCTGAAGAACGCCAACAGCCGCGCGTCGATCAGCGTCAAGCTGGTGTCCGAATCGGGCGTCGGCACCGTCGCCGCCGGCGTGGCCAAGGCCAAGGCCGACCATGTCGTGATCGCGGGCCATGACGGCGGCACCGGCGCGTCGCCGCTGTCGAGCATCAAGCATGCCGGAACGCCGTGGGAAATCGGCCTGGCCGAGACCCAGCAGACGCTGGTGCTGAACCGGCTGCGCGGGCGCATCCGCCTGCAGGTCGACGGCCAGCTGCGCACCGGGCGCGACGTCGTCATCGGCGCGCTGCTCGGCGCCGACGAGTTCGGCTTCGCCACCGCACCGCTGGTGGTCGAGGGCTGCATCATGATGCGCAAGTGCCATCTGAACACCTGCCCGGTCGGCGTCGCCACGCAGGACCCTGAGCTGCGTCGACGCTTCGCCGGCAAGCCCGAGCACGTCGTCAACTATTTCTTCTTCGTCGCCGAGGAAGTGCGCTCGATCATGGCCCAGCTGGGCATCGCGCGCTTCGACGACCTGGTCGGGCGCGCCGACCTGCTCGACACGCGCGCCAGCCTCGACCACTGGAAGGCGCACGGCCTGGACTTCAGCCGCGTGTTCCACCAGCCGCAGCTCGGCGGCGAGGTGGCGCGCAGCCACATCGACGTGCAGGACCACGGCCTCGACCGCGCGCTCGACCATGTGCTGATCGAGCGTGCCCGGCCGGCGCTGGAGCGCGGCGAGAAGGTGCAGTTCATCCAGAACGTGCGCAACGTCAACCGCACCGTCGGCGCGATGCTGTCGGGCGAAGTGGCGCGCCGCTACGGCCACGCCGGGCTGCCCGACGACACCATCCACATCCAGCTCGAAGGCACCGGCGGGCAGAGCTTCGGCGCCTTCCTCGCGCACGGCATCACGCTGTACCTGATCGGCGACGCCAACGACTACACCGGCAAGGGGCTGTCGGGCGGGCGCGTCGTGGTGCGCCCGACGATCGAGTTCCGCGGCGCTGCGCCCGACAACATCATCGTCGGCAACACCGTGCTGTACGGCGCGATCGCCGGCGAGGCCTTCTTCCGCGGCGTTGCCGGCGAGCGCTTCGCGGTGCGCAACTCGGGCGCGGTGGCGGTGGTCGAGGGTACCGGCGACCACGGCTGCGAATACATGACCGGCGGCACCGTCGTCGTGCTCGGCGCGACCGGGCGCAACTTCGCCGCCGGCATGAGCGGCGGCGTGGCCTATGTCTACGACGTCGACGGCCAGTTCGCGCGGCGCTGCAACACCGCGATGGTCGCGCTCGACAAGGTGCTGCCGGCAGCCGAGCAGCGCGCCACCGTGGCGCAGGGGCTGTGGCACCGCGACGCCACCGACGAGGAGCAGCTGCGCCGCATGCTGCAGGACCACCTGCGCTGGACCGGCAGCCAGCGCGCACGCGAGCTGCTGGACAACTGGGACACGGCGCGCGCGCGCTTCGTCAAGGTGTTCCCGCACGAATACCGCAGGGCACTGGGTGAGATGGCGGCGCGACGCGAGGTGCAGGCCGCGACCGAGCGCGCGATGGAACTGGCGAAGTGAGCCGCAGCGAGGACAGAGATCATGGGTAAGGTCACCGGTTTCATCGAATTCGAGCGTCAGGAAGAAACGTACGAGGCGCCCGCGGCGCGGCTCGGGCACTGGAAGGAGTTCGTGCACGCGCTGCCCGACGACGCCGCGCGCACGCAGGCGGCGCGCTGCATGGACTGCGGCATTCCGTTCTGCAACAACGGCTGCCCGGTCAACAACGTCATTCCCGACTTCAACGATCTGGTGTGGCACGCCGACTGGCGCGCCGCGCTCGACACGCTGCACTCGACGAACAACTTCCCCGAGTTCACCGGGCGCATCTGCCCGGCGCCGTGCGAGGCGGCGTGCACGCTGGGCATCAACGCCGCGCCGGTGGGCATCAAGTCGATCGAGCATGCGATCATCGACAAGGGCTGGGACATGGGCTGGGTGCAGGCGCAGCCGCCGCGCCAGCGCAGCGGACGGCGCGTGGCGATCGTCGGCTCGGGGCCCGCCGGCCTGGCCGCCGCGCAGCAGCTGGCGCGTGCCGGGCACGAGGTCACGGTGTTCGAGAAGAACGACCGTGCCGGCGGGCTGCTGCGCTACGGCATTCCCGACTTCAAGCTCGACAAGCACCTGATCGACCGCCGCGTCGAGCAGCTGCAGGCCGAAGGCGTGCGCTTCCAGACCGGGGTGCTGATCGGCGCGATGCCGGCCGAGGGCGCCGGTGCCACGGTGGGCAATCTGTCGAAGTCGCAGCGCGGCGCCGACGAGTTGCTGGCCGAGTTCGACGCTGTGCTGCTGGCCGGCGGGTCCGAGCACCCGCGCGACCTGCCGGTGCCTGGGCGCGAACTCGACGGCGTGCATTTCGCGATGGAGTTCCTGCCGCAGCAGAACCGGGTCAACGCCGGCGACAAGGTGCGCGGCCAGCTGCTGGCCGCCGGCAAGCACGTCGTCGTGATCGGCGGCGGCGACACCGGCAGCGACTGCGTGGGCACCAGCAACCGCCAGGGCGCGGCGTCGGTGACCCAGTTCGAGCTGCTGCCGCAGCCCCCCGAACTGGAAAACAAGCCGCTGGTGTGGCCGTACTGGCCGATCAAGCTGCGCACCTCGAGCAGCCACGAAGAGGGTTGCTCGCGCGACTGGTCGGTCGCGACCAAGGCCTTCGTCGCCGGCACCGGCAAGGACAAGAACAAGGTCAAGGCGATCAAGGCCTGTCGCGTCGAGTGGAAGGACGGGCGCATGCAGGAAGTGCCGGGCAGCGAGTTCACGCTGCAGGCCGACCTCGTGCTGCTGGCGATGGGCTTCGTGCATCCGCTGGCCAGCGTGCTCGACGCGTTCGGCGTCGAGCGCGACGCGCGTGGCAATGCCGCCGCGAGCACCGACGATGTGCGCGGCTACGCGACCAACGTGCCCAAGCTGTTCGCCGCCGGCGACATGCGGCGCGGCCAGAGCCTGGTGGTGTGGGCGATCCGCGAAGGTCGTCAGGCCGCGCGCGAGATCGACCGTTTCCTGATGGGCGCCACCGAGCTGCCGCGCTGAACCACGGCGCAGGCCGCCGCTGCTCGCGGCGGCCTGCCTATACTGACGCAATGCATTCACTGGCCGATCTGCGAAAAGACTACAGCCGCGCCGAATTCGACGAGGCGCACGCCGATCCCGACCCGATGCTCCAGTTCGAGCGCTGGCTGCACGAGGCGGTGCAGGCCGAGGTTCCCGAGCCCAACGCGATGACGCTGGCCACGGTCGGCGCCGACGGGCGACCGTCGACGCGCATCGTGCTGATCAAGGGAATCGATGCGCGCGGCATCGTCTGGTACAGCAATTACGCCAGCCGCAAGGGGCGCGAGCTCGAACAGCACGGGTTCGCTGCGCTGCAGTTCCACTGGGTCGAACTCGAGCGCGTGGTGCGCATCGAGGGCGACGTCGAGCGTGTCGACGCGGCCGAGTCGGATGCGTATTTCGCCAGCCGCCCGCTGGCCTCGCGCATCGGTGCGTGGGCATCCGAGCAGAGCCAGCCGATCGCGTCGCGCGCGGTGCTGGTGCGCCGCGCCGCCGAGTTCGGTCTGAAGTTCGGCCTGCACCCGCCGCGCCCGCCGCACTGGGGCGGCTACCGGCTGCTGCCGCGTGCCTGGGAGTTCTGGCAGGGCCGGCCATCGCGCTTGCACGACCGCGTGGCCTACCGGCCGGGCGACGCCGGCGGCTGGGTGCGGCAGCGCCTGGCCCCCTGAATTCGGCGCCCCGGGCAGCGCACCGGTGTCGGGCGCCGAGTTTGCCGCGGCTGCCGCGTGGGTTCAGCGCGCGCGTCGCTGCGCGCTGAAGGCCTGACGCAGATGCGCGATCTTCGGCGCGATCACGATGCGGCAGTAGCCGGCATCGGGGTGTTTGGCGAAATAGTCCTGGTGTTCGCGTTCAGCCGGCCAGAACGCACGCAGCGGCTCGAGCTCGGTGACCACTTCCGGGCCGAGCTCGGCGACGTAGGCGCGCACCTGAGCGCCTTGCGCCTCGTCGGCGTAGTAGACGCCGGAGCGGTATTGCGGGCCGACGTCGGCGCCCTGACGATCGCGCGTGGTCGGGTCGTGGATCGCGAAGAACACGTCGAGCACCCGCGCCAGCGGCAGCACGCGCGGGTCGAAGCGCAGTCGCACCGCTTCGGCGTGACCGCTGCGCCCGGTGCAGACCTCGGCGTAGCTCGGGTTCGGCAGCGCGCCTTGCGCATAGCCGCTGAGCGCTTCAAGCACGCCGTCGAGTTCCCGAAACGCCGCCTCGACGCACCAGAAGCAGCCGCCGGCCAGCGTGATGGTCTGTTCGTCGCGGGTCGCATCCATCGCTTGAGCTCGCTCGAATAAGGTCGTGCCGGAGCGCGTGCCCGGCGCGCATGAAGAAGGCCGCGTGCCGGTAACGGCAACGCGGCCCGTTGCACGCGGTCGCGGGGTTTGCTGCCCGGCGCCGCAGCCCGCAATGATGCGGGGATCTCAGGGTTGTGCGGCGAACTGAACCCGCCGCCCCTGCCGTCACGGCTGCACCGCGTCGGCGAGCCCAATGTAGGCTCGCCGCAGGGTCGCGTCAATCAAACATATGCAAAGTTGAGGGTCTTAGCCGACGGGGAGTGAGGGACTCAAGGCAAAGCCCTGACTCGCAAGGCATTTCAGGGCAGGCTCAGCTGCAGCGTGGCTTCCGCTGCAACGCCGTCGCGCAGCACCGGCGCACCGACGTACTGGCGCGCCGCTGGGACGCCCAGTGCCTTCAGCGCGTCGCGCAGCACGATGGCGCGGCGCATCGCCAGCCCGAGCAACTGGTCGTCGCCCGCGGGTATCGCACCGAGCAGCAGCGCCTGCATGCGCGGCGGCGGCAGCAGCGCCGGCAGGCCCAGCGCGGTGCGCGGCTTGTCGGGCAGCGCGGTGTCGCGGTACAGCGCTGCGATTGCCGCGTCGCGCGCGTCGGCCGGAACCCGCGGCAGCGCCTGTTCGGTGCGCGGCTGGTGCCGCTTCCAGTGCGCGAGCAGGCGCCGCTCGAACTCGGCCTCGCGCCACGCCTGGCGCTCGCGCTTCGGGTCGACGTAGCCGGTGATGGTGACGATCAGCTGCGGTCGCTGCTGCAGCGCACGTGCGATCAGCTGCAGTTGGTCGTGGATTTTCGGCGCGAGCTCGGCGCGGCCCGGTGCGAACGCGACATGATCGAGCTGGCTGCCGGCCGCGCTGCTGCCCAGGTGGGCGAGCAGCGCGAACGGTGCCGTGACGATGCGCACGAACAGATTGCGCACGACCTTGGCGATCAGCGCGCCGAAGTTGAACTGCGGGTCGTGCAGCGACCCCGATACCGGCAGATCGAGCTTGATGCGCCCGTCCGGGTCGGTCAGCAGGGCCACGGCCAGAGGCACCGGCAGATGCGTCGCGTCGGGGCTGTCGACATGCGCGCCCAGGGTCAGCCCGTCCAGCGTCAGCTGGTTGTCGGCATTGAGCTCGCCGGCCGCGTCGATGCGGTAGTGCACGCGCATCGCGAGCTGGCCGCGCGCGATCTGGTAGCCGGCGTAGCGCGCCGAATACGGTGACAGTGGCGCGAGCTGGAACTCGTTCATGCTGCCGACCAGGTCCAGCTGCGGCGGTTGCGTCAGCGGGTTGATGCTGCCGTCGAGCTGAACCGGCGCATCGCCCTGTGCGGTCGCGCGCAAGCTCACCGCGGCCTGCGCGGCGTCGCCACTGCCGAAGGCGCCGACGCTGCCGCTGACGTCGGCCAGGCTGGTGGCGTAGTTCGGGCGGACGAAGTAGTCGGTGTAGTCGACGCGGCCGTGGCTGAGCTCGATGCCGCCGATGTGTACCTGCGGTGCGGCCCCAGCCGGCCCCGCGACTGACGCGGTGGGCGCGGTGCGCGCCGCGGGGGCTGTCGCAGCGGGTGCCGCGCGCGCCGCAGCGGAGGGCGAGCGCCAGACCTGGGTCAGATTGAGCCGGGCATCGGGGCTGAGCACCACGCGCGCGTAGAAGCGATCGAGCGCAACCTGGCCGATGTCCAGCTGCAACGGCCGGCGCGGGGCCGCGCGCAGGCGCAGCGCATGCAGTTGCAGACTGCGCCAGTTCAGCAGCGGCTGGCCGGCGGCATCGGCGGCGACGCTGTCCAGCGCGGCGTCGCCGGTGAAGCTCAGCGTGTTGCCGCGCACGGCCAGTTGGCCGTGCGCGGCCCCCAGCGCGCGCAGCACGCGCACCGCGACATCGGGCGGCAGGTAGGGCGCCGCCGCCTGCAGCGGCAGGCCACTGGCGTCGACGCGGCCGTTCAACGCCAAGGGGCTCGCATCGACGCGGCCCGCGAAGCGTACCGTTCCCGCGGTCGCCGCGGCCGCTTCGAGCTGCGGCGCCGGCGCATTGCCCAGCGGCAGCGGCGGGCGGCCACCACCGGGCGTCTCGGTGCTCGGCGGCGGCGCCACGCTCGGCGTCGGGGGCGGCATGCGGTCTTCGATGCGCGCGCTGAACTGCAGCGGTGCCGCGCCGGCCTGTGGCCAGCTGAAGTCGCGCAGCCTGACGTTGAGCGCGTTGACCGCGACCACCACCGGCGTCGCCGGCTCGGTGTCGGCCAGGTAGGCGCTGCCGTCGACGACGCGCGCGTCGTGCACCTGCAGCCGCCACGGCGCGGCGGCGCGCGGCGCGGGCGGGCGCCCCGTCCGCGGTCGCAGGG
>JAKAHP010000155.1 GCA_021825505.1 Pseudomonadota bacterium | reverse complement strand
CGCGCGCGCGGCGCAGCGCGCGGCCAGCGACGCGGCCTACCGCGGCAGCGTGGCGGCGTATCGCCAGGCGGTGCTGGTCGCGCTGCAGCAGGTCGAGGATCAGCTCGCCGCGCAGCGCCTGCTGGCACTCGAGCAGCGCCAGCAGGCGGCGGTGGTGCACGCCGCCGAGGTGTCGCTGAAACTGGCCCAGGACCAGTACCGCGCCGGCACCGCGCCGTATCTGAACGTGCTCAGCGCGAGCAACGTGGCGGCGCAGGCGCGCAGCGCGCTGCTGGCGCTGCAGCAGCGGCGCTACGTCGCCGCGGTGGCGCTGGTGCAGGCCCTGGGGGGCGGCTGGGGCGGCGAGGTGCGGGCGACGCGCTGAGCCGCGCATGGGTTTGGCCGTGCGGCGGCGGTGCGCGCTGCGGTTTCGTTCTACGCTGTGGTCCTGCAACGCGCCGCGAGGCGTTCACACATCGATGCAAGCTCAAGCCGACACCACCGAGGCCCGCGTTCCGCTGGGCACGTTCGTGCGTCTGTTCAGCGCGGTGATGCTGCCGATCTTCCTGGCCGCGATCGACCAGACGCTGCTGGCGACGGCGACACCGGCGATCGCGCGCGAACTCGGCGATCTGCGCGACAGCGCATGGATCGCGGTCGGCTATTTGCTTGCGTCGACCATCATGGCGCCGCTGTACGGCCGTCTGGGCGACCGCTACGGCCGGCGTGACGCGCTGCTGGCCGCGCTGGGGCTGTTCGC
The DNA here is from genome assembly GCA_021825505.1 of Pseudomonadota bacterium. Lineage (GTDB taxonomy): Bacteria > Pseudomonadota > Gammaproteobacteria > Burkholderiales > Burkholderiaceae_C > Thiomonas_A. The sequence continues at coordinate 6,095 of JAKAHP010000155.1, read as the reverse complement.
CACCGGCTCGCTGGCGTGCACCGCGGCCTCCGGCATGTGGTGGCTGATCGGCGCGCGCGTGCTGCAGGGCCTGGGCGGCGGCGGGCTGATGGTGATGAGCCAGGCGCTGATCGGCGAAATCGTGCCGCCGCGCCAGCGCCCACGCTTCCAGGCCTGGTTCGGCGTGGTGTTCGTGCTCGCCAGCGTCGCCGGGCCGGTGCTCGGTGGCCTGGTGGTGAGCCGCTGGAGCTGGCGCTGGCTGTTCGCCGCCAACCTGCCGCTGGCCGCGTTGGCCGCGTGGCGCGTATTGCGCCTGCCACGCGGCGAAGGGCATGTGCAGCCGGGGCAGGGACATGACGCGGCCGGCGTGCTGCTGTTCGCCGCCAGCGCCGCGCTGGCCTTGCTGTGGCTGACCCTGGCCGGGCACCGTTTCGCCTGGGGCTCGCGGCCCAGCGTCGCGATGGCGCTGAGCGCCTTGCTGCTGGGCGCGCTGCTGCTGCGGCGCGAGCGCGCGCTGCAACATCCCTTTCTGCCGCTGGAGCTGCTGCGGCAACGCCCGATCGCCTGGTGCAGCGCCACCGTCGTGCTGTTCGCCGCGTCCTTGTTCGCGCTGGTGTTCTTCCTTCCGGTCTACGTGCAGCTCGGGCGCCACGGCGACGCCGCCGCCGCCGGGCTGCTGCTGCTGCCGCTGACCGTCGGGCTGGTGCTCGGATCCAACGCGACCGGGCGGCTGGTGGCGCGCAGCGGGCGCCCCGACGTGCCGCCGCGCTATGGGCTGGTGCTCGCCGCCGGCGCGATGCTGGCGCTGGGGGTGGTGCCGATCGGCGGCCTGCGCATCGGCGCGCTGGGCCTGCTCGCCGGCCTGGGCTTCGGCACCGTGATGCCGACCTCGCAGTTGCTGATCCAGGCGGTGGCAGGGCGCAGCCGGCTCGGCGCGGCCGCCGCGACGGTGTCGCTGGCACGCTCCACCGGCGCGTCGCTGGGCACCGCGGTGTTCGGCGCGTTGGTGTTCGGCCTGGTTTCCAGCGCCGACCTGCAGGCGGCGCTGCACGGCGGCGACGCGGCGGTGCTCGGCCGCGTCACCCATGCCTTCCACCTGGCTTTTGCCGCCGCCGGCGTGCTGACGCTGGTCGCCGCGGCGGCCGCGACCCGCGTGCCCAAGGTCGAGATCTGATCGCCGCGCCCGCCACCTATTCCCATCGACCACGACTTATCCCACGATGCAGACCCTAGACGCCCTTCAATTGTTCGCCATCGACGGTCATCTGACGTTTCGCAGCGGCCCTGGCGGCCTGCTGCACGCCGACGTCGAGACCGTCGGCGGTCGTGCCAGCCTGTGCCTGCAGGGCGCGCAGCTGACCCATTTCCAGCCCACCGCGCAGGCCGCGCCGCTGCTGTGGCTGTCGCCGCAGGCGCGCTACGCCGCGGCCAAGCCGATCCGCGGCGGCGTGCCGGTGTGCTGGCCCTGGTTCGGCGCGCATGCGCGCGACGCCGCGCTGCCCCTGCACGGTTTCGCGCGCGTGGCGCCGTGGGAGCTGATCGACAGCGCGCTGGCCGACGACCGCGTGCAGCTGACGCTGCGGCTGCGCGCGGACGAGGCGACGCAGCTGATCTGGCCCTACGACACGCCGCTGGAGCTGTACGTCGAAGTCGGCGAGACGCTGGCGCTGGAGCTGACCACGATCAACGCCGGCGACGCGCCGATTCAGCTGGGCGAGGCGCTGCATGCCTATTTCACGGTCGGCGACGTCGAGCAGGTCGAGGTGCTGGGGCTGGACGACACGCGCTACCTCGACAAGACGCTGGACTTCGCCGAGGCGCGCCAGAACGTGCCGCTGCGCATCGCCGGCGAGACCGACCGCGTCTACCTCGACACCACGGCCAGCTGCACCGTCGTCGACCCGGTATTGCAGCGGCGCATCGTGATCGACAAGAGCGGCTCGCGCAGCACCGTGGTGTGGAACCCCGGGGCGCGCCGCGCGGCCGAGATGGGCGACCTGGGCGATGTGCAATGGCGCCAGATGCTGTGCGTCGAATCGGCCAACGCGGCGGCCAATGCGCTGACGCTGCAGCCGGGCGAGCTGCACACGCTGGCGGTGCGCTACGCCGCGCAGGCGCTGTAGCGCGGCGGCGCGTCAGCGCGGCGCGTGGTCGAGGTCGGGGCGGCGCCAGGGGTCGACGTGGGTCATCAGGTCGAGCACTCGGTGGCGCTGCATCACCTGCGCGCGTGCCGCCACCGCGATGTCGTGCCCGGCCTCGACGCTCAGCGCGGCGTCGACTTCCAGATGGGCGTCGACGACGATCATGTCGCCCATCTTGCGCGTGCGCACGTCGTGCACGCCGAGCACGCCGGGGGTGCCCAGCAGCGTCGCGCGGATCGCCTGCACCTCCTCGTCGTCGACTGCGCGATCCATCAGGTCGTGCAGCGCGTCCCAGCCGAAGCTCCAGCCCATGCGGCCGATCATCGCGCCGACGATCAGCGCCGCGATCGGGTCCAGCAGCGGCCAGCCGGCCAGATTGCCGACGATGCCGACGCCGACCACCAGCGACGAGGCGGCATCGGAGCGCGCATGCCAGGCGTTTGCCACCAGCATGCTCGACTTGACGCGTTTGGCCACCGCCAGCATGTAGCGGAACAGCAGCTCCTTGGCCAGCAGCGCGCCCGCCGCGACCCACAGCGCCGCCACGTGCACGCGCGCGATGTCGGCCGGATTCTCCAGCTTGCGCAGCGCCGCCAGCAGCATGCCGGCGCCGACCGCCAGCAGCAGCACTCCGAGCGCCAGCGACGCGCCGGTCTCGAAGCGCTGGTGGCCGTAGGGGTGGTCGGCGTCGGCGTCCTTGGCGCCGTGGTGGCTGGCCAGCAGCACGATGAAGTCGGCGACCAGATCCGACAGCGAGTGGATGCCGTCGGCGATCAGGCCCTGCGAGCGCGCCAGCAGGCCGACCGCGACCTGCACGCTGCTCAGTCCCAGGTTGACGCCGACGCTGACCCAGGTGCTGCGGCGCGCCGCAGCGGCGCGCTCGGCGGGCGGGTGGCGGGTGTCCTCGGTGTCCTCGAAAGCAGGCTCGCGCATCGTCGGGTAGCGAATTGAAACATCCGGCAGTTTAGCGGCGGCGCGTGACGCGCGCGCGTCACCCGCCGTCGGCAATCCAGCGCGCGGCTTTCTCGGCGATCATCAGCGTCGGGCTGTTGATGTTGCCGCTGGGGATCGTCGGCATCACCCCGGCGTCGACCACGCGCAGGCCCGGCACCACACCGCCGCGCCCGTCGAGTACGCGCAAGTGGCTGTCGACCACGGCGCGTGGGTCGTCGGCGCGACCCATCGCGGTGGTTCCTGCCGGGTGGAAGATGGTCGTGGCGATGTCGCCGGCCAGGCGCACCAGTTCGTCGTCGCTCTGGTACTGCACGCCGGGTTTGAACTCCTGCGGCGCGTAGCGCGCCAGCGCCGGCTGCTGCACGATGTGCCGCGCCAGCCGCAGGCTGTCGGCGGCGACCTGGCGGTCTTCGTCGGTGCTCAGGTAGTTCGGCGCGATCGCCGGGGCGTCGGCGAAATCGGCGCTGCGCAGCGTGACGCTGCCGCGGCTGGTCGGGTTCAGGTTGCACACGCTGGCGGTGAACGCGTCGAACGCGTGCAGCGGTTCGCCGAACGCGTCCAGGCTCAGCGGCTGCACGTGGAACTGCACGTTGGCGTGCGCGTAGTGCGCGCTGCTGCGCGTGAAAACGCCGAGCTGGCTCGGCGCCATGCTCATCGGCCCGCGGCGTTGCAGCAGGTACTGCAGGCCGATGCGGCCCTTGCCCCAAGCAGTCGCGGCCAGCGTGTTGAGCGTGCGCGTACCCTGTACCTGGTAGACCGCGCGCACCTGCAGGTGGTCCTGCAGGTTGGCGCCGACGCCGGGCAGCGCCACGCGCGCGGCGATGCCATGCCGCTGCAGCTGCGCAGGGTCGCCGATTCCCGACAGTTGCAGGATCTGCGGCGAGCCGACCGCGCCGGCGCTGAGCACGACTTCGCGCGCCGCGTGCACGCGCACCCGCTGGCCGTCCCGGACCAGTTCGACGCCGGTGCAGCGCGGCGCGGCGCCGGCGGCGTCGTCGAACAGCAGGCGCGCGACCTGCGCGCCGGTCCACAGCGTCAGGTTGGGGCGCCCCAGCACCGGACGCAGGAAGCCCTTCGCGGCGTTCCAGCGCCAGCCGCGGCGCTGGTTGACTTCGAAGTACCCCACGCCTTCGTTGTCGCCGCGGTTGAAATCGTCGCTGGCGGCGATGCCGGCCTGCTGCGCGGCCTGCGCGAAGGCGTCGAGCACGTCCCAGCGCAGGCGCTGGCGCTCGACGCGCCACTCGCCGCCGTGTCCGTGCAGCGCGGCGAACGCGGCGTCGGCGCCGTGGTCGCCGCGCCAATGGTTTTCGTGCGCCTTGAAATCCTGCAGACAGGCCTGCCAGCGCCACGCGTCGTCGCCGGTGGCGTCGGCCCAGGCCTCGTAGTCGCGCGCCTGGCCGCGCATGTAGATCATGCCGTTGATGCTGCTGCAGCCGCCCAGCACCTTGCCGCGCGGGTAGCGCAGCGTGCGGCCGTTGAGCCCGGGGTCGGGCTCGGTGTGGAACATCCAGTCGGTGCGCGGATTGCCGATGCAATACAGGTAGCCGACCGGGATGTGGATCCACGGGTAGTTGTCGCGCCCGCCGGCTTCGATCAGCAGCACGCGGCGCTGCCCATCGGCGCTGAGCCGGTTGGCGAGCAGGCAGCCGGCGGTGCCGGCGCCGACGATGACGGTGTCGAAGGCGGCGTCGGCCACCTGCGCCGCGGCGGGGGCGGGGGAGGCGTTCATTTCGCGGTCGGCATCGCGAACTCGGCGCCCTTGGGCGTGCTCTCGGGCCAGCGCTGCATCACGCTCTTCTGCTTGGTGTAGAAGCGCACGCCCTCGGTGCCGTAGGCGTGCATGTCGCCGAACAGGCTGGCCTTCCAGCCGCCGAAGCCGTGCCAGGCCATCGGCACCGGAATCGGCACGTTGATGCCGACCATGCCGGCCTGCACGCGGCGCGCGAATTCGCGCGCGACGTGGCCGTCGCGGGTGAAGCAGGCGGTGCCGTTGCCGAATGCGTGATCGTTGACCAGTTGCAGCGCCGCGGCGAAGTCGGGCACGCGCACGCAGCCCAGCACCGGGCCGAAGATCTCGTCGCGGTAGATGCTCATCTCGGGGCGCACATGGTCGAACAGCGTGCCGCCGAGCCAGAAGCCGCCTTCGCGCCCGGCCACCTGCAGCTGGCGTCCGTCCACCAGCAGCTGCGCGCCTTCGCGCACGCCGGCGTCGATGCAGCCGCGGATGCGGTCGCGCGCCGCCGCGGTGACGATCGGGCCCATTTCGGCGTCAGCCTGCGTGCCGTCGGCGATCTTCAGCGCGCGCGTGCGCTCGACCAGCCGCGGCACCAGCTGCTCGGCCACGTCGCCGACCAGCACCGCCACCGAAATCGCCATGCAGCGCTCGCCGGCCGAGCCGAAGGCGCTGCCGATCAACGCGTCGACTGCCTGGTCGAGGTCGGCGTCGGGCATCACCACCATGTGGTTCTTCGCCCCGCCCAGGGCCTGCACGCGCTTGCCGTGGCGCGCCGCTTCCTGCGCGATGTGGTGCGCCACCGGGGTCGATCCGACGAAGCTCACCGCCTTGACCTCGGGATGCGCGAGCAGCGCATCGACCGCGTCCTTGTCGCCCTGCACGACGTTGAACACGCCGTCGGGGAGGCCGGCCTCGCGCAGCAGTTCGGCCATCAGCAGGCTGGGCGATGGGTCCAGCGGGCTGGGCTTGAGCACGAAGGTGTTGCCGGCGGCGATCGCCACCGGGAACATCCAGCACGGCACCATGCACGGGAAGTTGAACGGCGTGATGCCGGCGACGACCCCCAGCGGCTGGCGCATGGTCCAGTTGTCGATGCCGGTGGAGACCTGCTCGGTGTATTCGCCCTTGAGCAGCTGCGGGATGCCGCAGGCGAACTCGACGATCTCGATGCCGCGCGTGACTTCGCCCTGCGCGTCGCTGAACACCTTGCCGTGCTCGGCGGTGATCAGGCGCGCGAGGTCGTCGCGGTGCCGGTTCATCAGCTCGAGGAAGCGGAACATCACGCG
>JAKAHP010000154.1 GCA_021825505.1 Pseudomonadota bacterium | reverse complement strand
CGTCGACCGCGGCGGCGATGCGCTCGAGCGCGAGCGCGCAGCCGGCGGCCGCGGCCGCCAGGTGCGGCGACGCCGCCAGCGGCAGCGCATAGGGGTTGTCGAGCGCGGGCTCGACCCGCAGCGTCGACGCCGCGCGCAGGCGGCGCACGTCGTCGTTGACGCCGTCGGCGTCGAGCCCGGCGGCCACCGGCTTGGCGCCTACCACGCGCGCGTGACGCGCGCGCAAGGCGTGCAGCAGCGCGCAACTGGCCAGCGTCTTGCCGATCTCGGTGTCGGTGCCGCTGACGAACCAGGCCGGGCCGGCGCCGGGGCCGCGCTCAGGTGCGTTCGCGCTCATCGCAGTACAGCGTCCAGCGCGGCCAGCGCGGCGTCGCGCAGCGCGGCGCCGGAGTCCTCGTCGATCGCGTAGGGCGGCATGAAATACAGCGTCGCGCCGATCGGGCGCAGCAGCGCGCCGTGCTGCAGCGCGGCGGCGGCGTAGCGCGGCGCGAAATCGGCCGGCGCGTCGACCACGTCCCAGGCCCAGATCATGCCGCGGCGGCGCGCGTGCTGCAGCCGCGGGTGCGCGTGCAGCGGCGCGAACAGCGTGTCGAGGCGCTGCGCCAGCGCCGCGTTGGCGTGCAGCCGGGCATCGTCGAGCAGCTCCAGCGTGGCCAGCGCGGCGCTGCACGCCAAAGGGTTTCCGGTATACGAATGCGAATGCAGGAAACCGCGTGCGACGTCGTCGTCCCAGAACGCCTGGTACACCGCATCGGTCGTCAGCACCACCGACAGCGGCAGGTATCCGCCGGTCAGTCCCTTGCTGAGGCAGACGAAATCGGGCAGCACGCCGGCCTGCTCGCAGGCCAGCAGCGTTCCGGTGCGCCCCATGCCGACGGCGATCTCGTCGGCCACCAGATGCACCTGGTGGCGCGTGCACAACTCGCGCGCGCGCGCCAGGAACGCCGGTGGGTAGAACACGAAGCCGGCGGCGCACTGCACCAGCGGCTCGACGATCAGCGCCGCGGTGTCGTCGGCGTGGTCCCGCAGGTAGGCGTCGAGCGCGCCGGCGGCCTGCTCGACCCAGGCCTCCTCGTCCAGCGCCGGCGGGCGCGCGCGCGTGTCGGGTACCGGCGTGGCGTGCGCGATGCGCACCAGCGGCGCGTAGCTGGCGCGAAACAGCGCCACGTCGGTCACCGCCAGCGCGCCGACCGTCTCGCCGTGGTAACCCCCGGTCAGACCGATGTAGCGGTGCTTGCGCGGCCGGCCGACGTTGCGCCAGTAATGCGCGCTCATCTTCAGCGCGATCTCGGTGGCCGAGGCGCCGTCGCTGCCGTAATGCGCGTGGTCCAGCCCGGTGCGCGCGGCCAGCCGCTCGGACAACTCGACCACCGGCGCGTGGGTCAGACCGGCCAGCATCACGTGCTCGACACGATCCATCTGCGCGGCGATCGCCGCCTTGATGCGCGGCTGGTTGTGGCCGAACAGGTTGACCCACCACGAGCTGATCGCGTCGATCAGCCGCCGGCCCTGGGCGTCGAACAGCCATACGCCTTCGGCGCGCACGATCTCCAGCGGCGGCGACGCCGCGTGGCGCTTCATCTGGGTGCAGGGGTGCCAGACGTGGCGCACGCTGCGTTCGGCGATCGATGCGGTCGGGGGAGCGGACATCTGCAAGGCGACGTGGACGTGGTGGAGACGGCTATCTTAGACAGCGGCGCGCAGCCGCGGCGCCACGCACACGCATTCGCGCGTTTGCGCCGCGCCGGTCGCGGTGCTCCAATTCAGCCATGGCGGCCGCCGTGCCGCGCCGCGCCTTCCCGCTCCGATGTGGAACCTGACCGGACCGATCCAGCACATCAGCAATTACCACGCCGAGCTGACGCGCATTCGTCGTGACCTGCACGCGCATCCGGAGCTGGGCTTCGAGGAGCACCGCACCGCGCGTCTGGTCGCCGAGCAGCTGCGTCGCCACGGCGTCGACGAAGTGCATACCGGCATCGGTCGCACCGGCGTGGTCGGTGTGATCCGCGGCGCGCTGCCGGCGTCGTCCGCGCCCGGCGCCGAGCCGCCGGTGCGCGCGGTGGCGCTGCGCGCCGACATGGACGCGCTGCCGCTGGTCGAGGAAAGCGAATTCCCGTGGCGCTCGGCGCAGGGCGGCGTGATGCACGCCTGCGGTCACGACGGGCACACCACGATGCTGCTCGGCGCGGCGCGCTACCTGGCCGCGACGCGGCGCTTCGCCGGCACCGTGCACTGCGTGTTCCAGCCCGGCGAGGAGGGCCTGGGCGGCGCCCGCGCGATGCTCGAGGACGGTTTGTTCGAGCGCTTTCCGGCCGACTGGGTGTTCGCGATGCACAACTGGCCGCAACTGCCGGCCGGCACCATCGGACTGGCGCCGGGCGCGATGATGGCCGCGGCCGACCGCGTCACGATCCGCGTCAACGGCAGCGGCGGCCACGGCGCGCACCCCGACCTGGCGGTCGACCCGGTGCTGGTCGCCGCGCACATCATCACCGCGGTGCAGAGCATCGTCGCGCGCAACGTCGACCCGCTCGACGAAGCGGTGGTCAGCATCTGCGCGCTGCACGGCGGCGACCTCGGCGCGATGAGCGTGATCCCGCGCCAGGTCACGCTGGTGGGCACCGTGCGCAGTTTCCGTGCCGAGGTGCAGGCCTTGATCGAGCGTCGCCTGCAGACCATCGTGCAATCGGTGGCGCAGGCCTTCGGCGCCAGCGCCGAGCTGCAGTACGAGCGCGTCTACCCGGCCACCATCAACCAGCCGCAGGCCGCGCATTACGCTGCCGAGGTCGCCGCCGAACTGGTCGGCGACGGCGCGGTGGTGCGCGATCTGCCGCCGAGCATGGGCGCCGAGGATTTCGCGTTCATGCTGCAGGCCGTTCCCGGCGCCTACATGCGGCTGGGCCACGGCAGCTCCGGGGGCTGCTACCTGCACACCTCGCGCTACGACTTCAACGACGCGGTGCTGCCGCTGGGTGCCGCGCTGTACGCGCGGCTGGCCGAGCGCGTGCTCGCGCAGCCGGCCGCGCCGATGCTCTGAACGCGCTCAGCCCAGCGTGACGCGCGCGAACTTGCGCTTGCCGACCTGCAGCACGCAGCTGCCGGCGCCGAGCTTGAGCGCGCGGTCCTCGACCACGACGCCGTCGATGCGCACGCCGCGCTGCTCGATCATGCGCAGCGCCTCGGCCGTCGACGGCACCAGCCCGGCCTGCTTGAGCGCCGCGCCCAGCGCCAGGCCGCCGTCCGGCAGCGTCAGCTGCAGCTCGGGGATGTCGTCGGGCACGCCGCCGCGCGCACGCAGCTCGAAATCGGCCTGCGCGGCGTCGGCCGCCGCGGCGTCGTGGAAGCGGGTGACGATCTCGCGCGCGAGCAGCACCTTGGCGTCCTTCGGGTTGCGCCCGGCGCCGACCTCGTCCTTCAGACGCTGGATCTCGTCGAGCGGGCGGAACGACAGCAGCTCGTAGTAGCGCCACATCAGCGTGTCGCTGACCGACAGCAGCTTGGCGTACATCGACGCCGGCGCCTCGTGAATGCCGATGTAGTTGCCCTTGGACTTCGACATCTTGTCGACGCCGTCCAGTCCCTCGAGCAGCGGCATCGTCAGGATGCACTGCGGCTCCTGGCCGTATTCCTTCTGCAGGTCGCGGCCGACCAGCAGGTTGAACTTCTGATCGGTGCCGCCGAGTTCGAGGTCGGCGTGCAGCGCCACCGAGTCGTAACCCTGCATCAGCGGGTACAGCAGCTCGTGCATCGCGATCGCGATGCCGGCCTTGTAGCGCTGGGTGAAGTCCTCGCGCTCGAGCAGCCTCGCCACGGTGTACCTGGCGGCCAGCCGGATCATGCCGTCGGCGCCCAGCCCCTCGCTCCACTCGGAGTTGTAGCGGATCTCGGTGCGCTGCGGGTCGAGCACCAGGCTGGCCTGCGCGTAATAGGTCTGCGCGTTGGCCTGGATCTGCTCGATGGTCAGCGGCGGGCGCGTCGTGTTGCGCCCCGAGGGGTCGCCGATGCGCGAGGTGAAATCGCCGATCAGGAAGATCACGGTGTGGCCGAGGTCTTGCAGCTGGCGCAGCTTGTTCAGCACCACGGTGTGGCCGAGGTGGATGTCGGGCGCGGTCGGGTCCAGCCCCAGCTTGATGCGCAGCGGCGTGCCGCTGGCGGCGCTGCGCGCGAGCTTGGCGATCCAGTCGGCCTCGACCAGCAGCTCGGCGCAGCCGCGCCTGGTCACCGCGAGCGCGTGGCGCAATTCGTCCGTGAGTTCGATGTTTTTGGGTTCGGCCATCGGTATTTCTGCCGCTTGCAGGCAGCGGGCTGGTAAACTGGTTGACTGGTCCGCAGCATGCGCTGTCGGACCCTGCAGTGTATTGGACGTCTTGTCAGCGGTCCGCGGATCGTGCAGGCGGACCTCCCGGGGCGGACGGTCGCGGGCGCTGTTGTCGAGTTCCGGGCCGCCGCCGCGGTGGCGCGGGTCCACGCCACGCCAACGTGTCGGGAGAGTGCATGTCCTTGTTCGCCGAATCGACGGATCGCCTGGTGCAGCGCGCGCGCGCGCTGCGCGAGGCGGTCGAGCGCCACCCTGGGCGGGTTGCCGGAGCCGTGGGCTCGGCCCTGCTGTTCACCAGCGTCACCGCGTTCGGCCTGGCCGAGTACGGCCCGCAGCCCAAGCTGCCGCCGGTCAGCGTGCTGCAGCAGCCGCTGGCGCTCGACCTCGGCCCGCAGTTGCGCAGCCTCGACGCGCAGCCGCAGATCGCCTACACGACCACCGAAGTGCGTCGCGCCGACAGCGCCGAGTCGCTGCTGCGTCGCCTGCAGGTCACCGATCCGGCGCAGCTGCGCGCGCTGGCGCGCGACGCCGCGCTGCAACGCGTGCTGCGCGAAGCGCACGGCGTCGTCAGCGCCGAAGTCGACGGCGTCGGCCGTCTGCACCAGCTGCAGGCGCAGCTGGCGGCGCGCGACGGTGCCGACCGTGGCGCCTGGAATGAATTGACCGTCACCGCGCAGGCCGACGGCACGCTGAGCAGCAGCGTGCAAGCGATGCAGGCGCAGGTGCAGACGCGCGTGGCCAGCGCGGTGGTGCGCGGCACGCTGTTCGCGGCCACCGATGCGGCCGGCATCCCGGAGTCGATCGCCGCGCAGCTTGCGGATCTATTCGCCGGCGAAGTCAATTTCCGCCGCGACCTGCGTCCCGGCGACCGCATCAGCGTCGCCTGGCGCGTCTACGTCGCACGTGGCCAGGTGCTGCGCGTCGGCCGTATCGTCGCCGCGCGCGTCAGCGTGCATGGCGCGGAGCACGAAGCGGTCTGGTTCGATTCGCCGCAGCATCCGGCCGCGGCGGGCTATTACGCGCCCAACGGCGGCAGCCTGGCGCGCGCCTTCCTGCTGTCGCCGCTGCCGTACGACCGGCTGACCTCGGGCTACGGCTGGCGCATCAGCCCGATTTTCCACAAGCCCGAATTCCACAAGGGCATCGACCTGGCGATCCCGGTCGGCACGCCGGTGCGCACCATCGCCGACGGCCGCGTGGTGCACGTCGGGCCCGGCACCGGCTACGGCAAATACATCAAGATCGAGCACCCGGGCGGGTTCGCGACGATCTATTCGCACTTGAGCAAGTACGAGGTCCACGTCGGCGAGCAGGTCAAGCAGGGCGAGGTCGTCGCGCTGTCGGGCAACACCGGCTGGTCGACCGGACCGCACCTGTACTTCCAGTTCTTCGTGCACGGCAATCCGGTCAACCCGCTGGACATCGCGAAGTATTCGCCGAAGGGCAAGGCGGTACCGGCAGCGTTGCGCGGCGATTTCGTCGCCGAGGCCGACACACGGGCGCAATTGCTGCAGCTGCTGCCCGACGTGGCGGTGGCCAGCGCGGCGCGCGACTGACCTGGGGCCGGCCGGCCCGTGACCGGCGGGCTGCCCGCTGCCTGCCCGCCCAGATGCTGCACGGCCATTACGTCGGACTGATGTCCGGCACCTCGCTGGACGGCGTCGACGCCGTGCTGCTGCACATCGACGCCGCCGGCATGACGCTGCGCGGCCACGCGCAGCGCCCGCTGCCCGCGGCGCTGCGCGCCGAGCTCGACGCGCTGAACCGCAGCGGCGCCGACGAACTGCATCGTGCCCACCTCGCCGCGCTGGCGCTGGCCGACGTCTATGCCGACGCGGTCGCCACGCTGCTGCGCGAGGCCGCGCTCGATGCCGCCGCGGTGCGCGCGATCGGCGCGCACGGGCAGACCGTGCGCCATCGACCCGAGCTCGGCTACACCGTGCAGCTCAACGCTCCGGCGCGGCTGGCCGAGCGCAGCGGCATCACCGTGGTCGCCGATTTCCGCAGTCGCGACATCGCCGCCGGCGGCCAGGGCGCGCCGCTGGTGCCGGCGTTCCATCGCGCCTGGTTCGCACGCCCCAATGAAGCGCTTGCGGTGCTCAACCTCGGCGGAATCGCCAACCTGAGCCTGCTCGGCGCCGACGGCGGCGTGCTCGGCTTCGATTGCGGGCCGGCCAACACCTTGCTCGACGCCTGGGCTCAGCACCATCTGGGGCAGCCGTTCGACGCCGCGGGCGCCTGGGCCGCCGGCGCCGAGCCCAGCGCCGAGCTGCTCGAGGCGCTGCTCGCCGACGCCTTTTTCGCGGCGCCGCCGCCCAAGAGCACCGGGCGCGACCACTTCCACCTCGACTGGCTGCAAGGGGCCCTGGCGGCACTGCCGGCGCTGCCGCCGCAGCGCGTGCAGGCCACGCTGGCCGAGCTGTGCGCGCGCAGCGCGGCCGACGCGCTGCGCGCGCACGCGCCGGCCACGCGCGAGCTGCTGGTGTGCGGCGGCGGTGTCGCCAATGCCGATCTGCTGGCGCGGCTGCGCCGCCTGCTGCCCGAGTTGACGGTGCGCG
>JAKAHP010000153.1 GCA_021825505.1 Pseudomonadota bacterium | reverse complement strand
CGCAGCAGCGCTCCGTCGGCCGCGCGCGGCCACGGCCGCGCCGCGGCGCTGCGCAACCACCAGTCGCCGCGCGCGTCCAGCCCCAGCCAACCGGTGCAGGCCGGCACGTCGGGCCAGCGCAGCAGGGCGCGTCGCACGGAATCGTCCATCGCCTGAACCTTAACCCCCTCCGCCGAAGAAGGCCAGCAGCCGCTGCGGCATCCAGTCGATGCGCCCGGGCGGCGCGCCACGCGCGAAGCCGACGTGGCCGCCGTGCCCCGGCTGCTCGAGGGTGACCTCGCGGACAGCGCTGCGCGGCAGCGCGTGCGCCGGCAGGAAGGGATCGTTGCGCGCATTGAGCACCAGCGCCGGCAACCGGATCTCGCCCAGGCGCGGCCCGGCCGAGGCGCGCCGCCAGTAGTCGAGCGCGTCGGTGAAGCCGTGCACCGGCGCGGTGAAGGCATCGTCGAAATCATGCAGGTCGCGCGCCGCGGCGATGCGTGCAACGTCGGCCAGGCCGGGATGGCGCCGTGCCAGCGCAATCGCCTTCGGCTTGAGCGTGCGCAGGAACATGCGCGTGTACACCAGGCGATTGAAACCGCGCCCGATCGCGGCGGCCCCGGCCGCCAGATCGAGCGGCGCGCTGACCGCGGCCACCGCGTCGACCGTGCGCGCGGCCTGCGTGCCCAGTTCCTGCGCCCAGCGCAGCAGCGCGTTGCCGCCGAGCGAGACGCCGGCCGCATACATCGGCCCGACGTGCGCCGCGCGCAGCCGGCGCAGCATCCAGTCGAGCTCGGCCCAGTCGCCCGAGTGGTAGGCGCGCGGCGCGCGGTTGAGCTCTCCGGAGCAGCCGCGGAAATGCGGCAGCGCGCAGCTCCAGCCGGCGTCGTGACAGGCCTGCGCCAGCGCGAGCGCGTAGTGGCTGCGCGACGACCCCTCAAGACCGTGGAACAACACCAGCAGCGGCGCGCCGGCGGCAGCGTCGATGCGATCGACGTCGACGAAATCGCCGTCGGGGGTGTCCCAGCGCTGGCGCTGCCAGTGCGGGTACGGGCGCCGCGCGAACAGCGCCGGCCAGATCGTCTGCAACTGGCCGCCGGGCAGCCAGCGCGGCGCGCGGTAGCCGTTCAATGCAGGCGCTCTTGGGCAGCGAGCAGTTCGGCCGCCTCGTGCGCGGTGGCCGGGCTCGCGTGGTGCAGCACCAAGCGCCAGCCGTCGGGTCCCTTCAGGTAGACATTGGTCGCCAGCACCAGCGCATAGCGCTGGCCGTCCTCGGGGTCGGCCAGCTGCACGCGCTCGACCACGTTGTGCACCGCGCAGCCAAGCGCGACGGTGCGCACGACACGCTCCGGGAACACCTGCAGCGGGCCGTCGGCGAGCAGTTGCTCGAAACCGTGGCGGATCGCCGCGGCGCCGACCAGGCGCGGCCCGCCCGGATGCACGCACACCGGCTCGTCGTCGTCGGACCACAGCCGCATCAGCGCGTCGAGATCGCCGCGCTGCAGCGCTTCGTAGAACGCGGCCTCGGCGGCTTCGGCCGACGCCGGCGCGGCTTCGCTGGACGGGGAGTGAGCCATGGCGGCGCGTCAGTTGAACACGACCGTCTTGTGGCCGTTGAGCAGGATGCGGTGCTCGACGTGCCAGCGCACCGCGCGCGCCAGCACCTGGTTCTCGACGTCCTGGCCGACCGCGGTCAGCGCCGCGGTGTCGAGCGTGTGGTCGACGCGTTCGACCGCCTGCTCGATGATCGGGCCTTCGTCGAGGTCGGGCGTGACGTAGTGCGCGGTGGCACCGATCAGCTTGACGCCGCGCTGGTGCGCCTGCGCGTAAGGCCGCGCCCCCTTGAAGCTGGGCAGGAACGAATGGTGGATGTTGATCGCGCGCCCGGCCAGGCCGGCGCAGAACTCGGCGCTGAGGATTTGCATGTAGCGCGCCAGCACCAGCAGGTCGACCTCGCGCTCGCGCATCAGGGTCTCGATGCGCTGTTCCTGCGCCCGCTTGGCCGCCGCGTCGGCGCCGGTGGCCAGCGGCGCGTGCTCGAACGGCACGTCGTAGTGCGCGGCCAGCGCGGCGCAGTCGCGATGGTTCGAGACCACGCCGACCACCTCCATCGGCAGCTGCCCGGCGCGCCAGCGAAACAGCAGGTCGTTCAGGCAATGCGCCTGGCGACTGACCGCGATCAGCACGCGCGCGCGCCGCGCCAGCGCGTGGATGTGCGCGCGCATCGCGAAGCGCTGCCTGAGGTCGGCGAACAGCAGCTCGAGCTTGTCGGCGCTGTCGAGGTGGGCCGGCGCCGAGAAGTGCACCCGCATGAAGAACAGCCCGGTGTCGGCGTCGCCGAACTGCTGCGAATCGAGGATGTTGCAGCCGGCCTGGAACAGCAGGCCGGACACCGAGTAGACGATGCCCTTGGCGTCGTCGCACGACAAGGTCAACACATATTCGCAGGCGTTCTCGGACATCGTGGGCAACTCGGGCGGACAGGAAAACCCGCTATTCTAGAAAGTCCGCCCGAGCGCCGCCGGCGCCGCGCGCCGCGTCACAGCCGCGCGACCACCGCCCGGGTGAAGGCCTCGGTGCTGGCGCTGCCGCCGAGATCGCCGGTGCGCACCTGGTCGACGTTGAGCACGTCGCCGATCGCCTGGCGCAGCCGCGTCGCCTTGTCGTGCTCCCCGACATGGTCGAGCATCATGCCGGCGGCCAGCATCAGCGCTGTCGGATTGGCGATGCCGCGCCCGGCGATGTCGGGCGCCGAGCCGTGCACCGCCTCGAAGATCGCCGCGTCCTGGCCGATGTTGGCGCCCGGCGCCATGCCCAGGCCGCCGACCAGCCCGGCGGTCAGGTCGGACAGGATGTCGCCGAACAGATTGGTCGTGACCAGCGCGTCGAACTGCCAGGGATTGGTCACCAGCTTCATGCAGCAGGCGTCGACGATGACGTCGTCGAGCACGATGCGGTCGGCGTACTTCTCCTTGTGCATCTGGTAGGCGGTTTCCAGGAAGATCCCGGTCAGCGCTTTCATGATGTTGGCCTTGTGCACCACGGTGATCTTTTTGCGGCCCAGCGCGATCGCGGTGCGGAACGCGTAGTCCAGAATGTGGCGCGAGCCCTGGCGCGTGTTGACCCCGGTGGCGATGGCGACCGCGTGCGGGTCGTCCTCGATCGGGATGTAGTGCTCGTAGCCCATGTACAGGCCTTCGACGTTCTCGCGGAACACGAGCAGGTCGATGTTGTCGAAGCGCCCGCCCGGGATCATCGTGCGCGCCGGGCGCATGTTCGCGAACAGCTTGAATTCCTCGCGCAGGCGCACGTTCGACGAGCGGTAGCCGCCGCCCGACGGCGTTTCCAGCGGGCCCTTCAGCGCCAGCCGGGTGCGCCGGATGCTGTCCAGCGTCGCCGCCGGCAGCGGGTCGCCGGCAGCTTTCACGCCGCCCAG
Organism: Pseudomonadota bacterium; assembly: GCA_021825505.1. Taxonomy (GTDB): domain Bacteria; phylum Pseudomonadota; class Gammaproteobacteria; order Burkholderiales; family Burkholderiaceae_C; genus Thiomonas_A. The sequence continues at coordinate 3,480 of JAKAHP010000153.1, read as the reverse complement.
CCCGGCGACCTGCGCGTCCCAGGAGAACGGCGCCTGCAGCGCGTCGAGCACCGCCAGCGTGGCGTCCATGATTTCGGGGCCGATGCCGTCGCCGGCGATCAGGGTGGCGGGAATGCTCTGGCTCATGCGGGTCTCCTTGGCCGTGATGGGCGCCTGCCTGCAGCGCACTTTACCCGAGGATAAGCCGCGCAGGCTTATCGCTGGCTGACACAGGACAAGGCGGCGCCGCGGCACCCCCCGGCTCAGGCCGGCGGATCGAGAAAGCCGCCGGCGCGGAAAGTCAGCACCAGGGTATCGCGCCAGCCCGGCTGGTCGGCGTGCAATGGCTGGATCGGCGTGGTCTCGTGGATCACCCGGGTGTCGTCGAGCAGCACCGCACTGCCCGGCTGCTGCAGCGTGAAGCGCACGCCGCGCGCGCCGTCGAGCTCGAATACGCGGCTTTCGCCGCCGCGGATCGCGTGACGCTGCGCCAGCACCACGGCGACGAAGTCGACGCCGTCGCGATGCGCGCCCTCGGGCGTGGGCCGACCGACACCGTCGGTGGTGTCGATGCGGAACTGGTGCGCCTCGACGAACCAGCGCGCCACGCCGCGGCGGCGCGCGAACACCGCGCCGAGGCCGCCGAGCAGCGCGCGCCAGCCCGGAAGCAGCAGCAGCGCGTCGTCCAGCGGTTCGTACCAGCGCACCATGCCGCCGTGCAGCGCGTTGTAGTCCAGCGGCTGGAAATGCGCGCGATGCGGTGCCTGCACCAGCAGCGCGCCGGCCGCCTGCGGCTCGAGCACGAAGCTGCCGTGGCGGCGGCGCCGGTAATGCCCGCCATCCTTCAGATAGGCGTCGGCCGGCAGCGCGTCCCAGCTCAGGCGGGCCGGCGCCAGCGCATCGGGCGCCATCGCGCACAGCGCGCCCAGCGCGTCGGCGTCGAGCAGGCAAAAGCCCTGCGCGGCGAGCCGCTGTCCGACCGCGGCGTCCAGCGCCCCGCTGGCCGCGGGCAGCGCGTCGAAACTCGGTCCGAGGTCGTGCATCGTCCCTCCCACGCGCGCGTCTCAGGCCGCGCCGCGCAGCGTCGTCGTGCGGTTGAACACGACGCGCCTGGCGCCGTGGTCGGCGGCGTCGGTGACGAAGTAGCCGTGGCGCTCGAACTGGAAATGGGTGCCGGCCGGCGCGCGCGCCGCGTCGGGCTCGACCCAGCCCTGCACCACGCGCAAGCTGTCGGCATTGAGCTCGGCGATGAAGTCGGCGCCGCCGGCACCGGGTTGCTCGGCGCTGAACAGCGCGTCGTACAGCCGGATCTCGGCGGCCACCGCATCGGCCGCGCCGACCCAGGTGATCACCCCCTTGACCTTGACCGCGTCCGCCCCCGGCGTGCCGCTCTTGGTGTCGGGAACCAGCCTGGCGCGCACTTCGACGACGCGGCCTTCAGCGTCGTGCTCGGCCCCCAGGCACTCGATCACGTGGCCGTATTTCAGGCGCACGCGGTTTCCGGGGAACAAACGGAAGAAACCCTTGGGCGGCTGCTCGGCGTAGTCGCCGCGCTCGATCCACAGATCGGGGCCGAGCTGGAAATGGCGTCGCCCGCGCTCGGGCTGGTGCGGGTGCACCGGCGCGCTGCAATCGTCGAGGCGACCGGCGCCGATCACCTCGTCCCAGTTCACCAGCACCAGCTTGAGCGGGTCGAGCACCGCCATCGCGCGCGCTGCCTGCGGCTCGAGGTCGTCGCGCAGCGCGCCTTCGAGCGTCGCATAGTCGATCCACGCGTCGGACTTGGACACGCCGATGCGCTCGGCGAACAGCCGCAGCGCGCCGGCCGAATAGCCGCGCCGGCGCAGCCCGGCCAGCGTCGGCAGGCGCGGGTCGTCCCAGCCGGCGACATGGCCGTCGGCCACCAGTTGCGCAAGGCGGCGCTTGCTGGTGACGACCTGCGTCAGGTTCAGGCGCGCGAACTCGTACTGGTGCGGCAGCGGTGGCGCCAGCAGGCCGAGCTCGGCAAGATGGCCGAGCAGCCAGTCGTAGAACGGGCGCTGGTCCTCGAATTCGAGGGTGCAGATGCTGTGGGTGATGCGCTCGAGCGCGTCCTCGATCGGATGCGCGAAGGTGTACATCGGGTAGATGCACCAACGCGTCCCGGTGCGGTGGTGTTCGGCGAACTTGATGCGGTAGATCGCTGGGTCGCGCAGATTGATGTTCGGCGACGCCATGTCGATCTTCGCGCGCAGCACCATGCTGCCTTCGGCGTGGCGGCCGTCGCGCATCTCGGCGAAGCGCGCCAGGCTGTCGGCCGCCGGGCGCTGGCGCCAGGGGCTGTCGACGCCGGGCTCGGTGAGCGTGCCGCGGTGGCGTCGCATCTCGTCGGCGCTTTGCTCGTCGACGTAGGCCAGGCCGGCTTCGATCAGCGCGCACGCGGCGCGGTACATGACGTCGAAGTAGTCGCTGGCGAAGTATTCGTGGCTGACTCCATCGACCACCCAGTCGAAACCGAGCCAGCGCACCGCGTCGCGGATCGCCTGCACGTACTCGTCGTCTTCCTTTTCGGGGTTGGTGTCGTCCAGGCGCAGGTGGCACACGCCGCCGTAGTCGCGCGCCAGCCCGAAGTTCAGGCAGATGCTCTTGGCGTGGCCGATGTGCAGATAGCCGTTGGGCTCGGGCGGAAAGCGCGTGCGGATGCGCGCTGCATCGAACGGCGCCTCGGCCAGCGCGCGCGCGTCGCCCGGCACGCCGGCGTAGCGGCGGCCGTCGAGGCGACCGGCGGCCAGGTCGGACTCGATGATCTGGCGCAGGAAGTTCGAGGTCTTGCTCGTCGCGGTATCCGGGGCTTGCATGCGCTGTGGAAGGCCGTGGGCGGCCGTTTTCTGGGAGAAAACCCTTATTGTCCTCCATGCGCCGGGGTCGTGGCGAGGACGGTGGTGGCGGCGCGACTCGGCCGGGGACGTAAAATCGCAGCCCGCCGCGTGTTGCGCGGCACGGCTCGATGCGTCGGGCCCTCTTCCCACCGACACGAACGGCGCGCGGCGCGCGCCCGAAAGCGAGATCCAGTTATGGCCGGCCACTCGAAATGGGCCAACATCCAGCACCGCAAAGGCCGTCAGGACGAGAAGCGCGGCAAGGTCTGGACCAAGATCATCCGTGAAGTGACGGTCGCCGCCAAGCTCGGCGGCGGCGACGCGAACACCAACCCGCGGCTGCGGCTGGCGCTGGAGAAGGCGCGCGAAGCCAATATGCCCGCCGACAACCTCAAGCGCGCGGTCGATCGCGGCACCGGCAACCTCGAAGGCGCGCATTACGAGGAAATCCGCTACGAAGGCTACGGCCCCGGCGGCGCCGCGCTGATCATCGACTGCATGACCGACAACCGTGTGCGCACCGTCGCCGAAGTGCGTCACGCGCTGTCGAAGGCCGGCGGCAACCTCGGCACCGAAGGCTCGGTGGCGTTCCAGTTCCGCCATTGCGGCCAGCTGCTGTTCGCCCCCGGCACCGACGAGGAGC
>JAKAHP010000152.1 GCA_021825505.1 Pseudomonadota bacterium | reverse complement strand
CGCGCACGCACCGAGCAGCGCGCCGAGGCGCCCGTGCAGCGCGGCGGCGCCCAGCAAGGCGGCGCCGGCCAGCATGGACAGCGACAGCAGGCGCAAGCGCGCGAGGCGGGGCGGAGACATCGTGGCAGGCGAATGGCGACGGGCGGCAGGCAGGGCTACGGACGGCGCGGGTGCCGTGCCGTCGCGCGACGAGCTTAGGCGCCCGGAATGACAGCGCGATGTCGCCCATGCGCGACCTCGCTCGCGTCGCACGGCGAAATCGCCGATACTTACGTTTTCGCCGCGCGCTTGGCGCGCGGCCCGCGTGCCCCAAGCCGTCGCCCGATCGTCAAGCATGTCACATCAGGATTTGCCGGCCAGTCTGTGGCCGGTGGTGTTCGCCAACGCGCATGAAGCGATCTTGCTGACTGACGCGCGCGGACGCATCGTCGACGTCAACCCGTCCTTCACCCGCATCACCGGCTACGCGCGCGACGAGGCCGTCGGCCGGCCGATGACGCTGCTGAAGTCGGGCTACCAGGACGCGGCGTTCTACGCCTCGTTCTGGGCAGCGTTGCGCGACCAGGGTCGCTGGCAAGGCGAGATCTGGAACCGGCGCAAGGACGGCTCGGTGTTCCCCGAGTACCTGACGGTGTCGGCGGTGCCGGAGCCGGACACCGGCCGCACCTACTACCTGGGCATCTTCTACGACCTCGAGTTCGTGCGCGAACACACAGCACGGCTGTCGCGCCTGGCGCACCAGGACGCGCTGTGCGGGCTGCCCAACCGCCTCGCGCTCGACGCCTACCTGCCCAAGGTGCTGGCGCGTGCGCGCCGCCGCGGCACGCAGCTGCTGGTGGGCATGCTCGACCTCGACGATTTCAAGTCGATCAACGACCAGCTCGGCCACCGCGCCGGCGACGACCTGCTGCGCCTGTTCGCGGGACGGCTGCGCGACAGCGTGCGCGGCAGCGACTTCGTGGCCCGGCTCGGCGGCGACGAGTTCGTCGTCGTGCTCGGCGACCTCGACGGCGACGACGAGATCGACCGCTGCCTGGAGCGCATCGGCCAGGTGTGCGACGAGCCCTTCATGCTCGAGCGCGCGGTCGAGGTCGGCATCAGCCTGGGCTGGACGCTGTACCCCGACGACGACCCGAGCGGCGACGACGCCTCCGAGCAGTTGCTGCACCATGCCGACATGGCGCTGTATCTGGCCAAGGCCGGCAAGCTCGGCGCGCAGTGGCAGCAGCGCTGGGGGCGCGGGGCGGCCGCGCAGCTGGCCGCGGCGCGCCCGGCGCGCAGCGACGGCTACGACGCGCGCAGCGCCGAGCTGCTGGCGCAGGCCTCGAGCGCCGTGGCGCAGGCGGCAAACCGTTTCGTCGACGCGTTCTACAGCCAGCTGGTTCTCGAGGCCGAGCCGCGGCGCATTCTCGACGCTTTTACCCCCGACGAGATGGAGCGCCTGAAGGCGCGCCAGGCAGCGCACCTGCGCGAGCTGCTCGACCCCGAGCTCAGTCGCGAGGCGCACCGCGAGCTGGCGCTGCACGTCGGGCGCGTGCACGCGCTGATCGGGCTGCGCCACGACCTGCTGGTGCAGGCGATGGGCATCTACCAGGAGCTGCTTGTCGAGCGCCTGATCGCGCTGCCGCTGCGGGTGGCCGAGCGCGCCGCGCTGGTGCAACTGGCCGCGTTGCGCCTGAAGGACGAGCTGCAGCAACAGGCCGAGGCCGCCGAGCGCCTGCGCGAGGCCTACCGCGCCTTCCTGCTCGGTTGCATGGAACGCGCCCGGCACGCGACCAGCGTCGACGCGCTGATGGCGTCAAGCCTCGACGCGATGGTGCAATTGCCCGGCATCGCGGCGGCCGCCTGGGGGCGGCCCGGGGCCGACGCCCAGGTCAGGCTGCAGCACGCGGTCGGCCGTTTCGCGCAGTACGAGCAGACGCTGCGCGACAGCGGCTTGCGCACGCGCGTCGGTTACACGCAAGCCGACGCCGGCTCGACCGCGGCGCGTGCCTGGCGCGCGCCCGGGCTGGTGGTCAACCCCAGCTACCGCCTCGGCGAGCGCGAACTGCGCTGGCGCGAGGCCGCGCAGGCCTGCGGCATCCGTACCTCGGCCGGCTTCGCGGTGCGCTGCGACGGCAAGGCGCTGGGCGTGGTCACCGTGTATGGCGAGTTTCCCGGGCAGTTCGAGTCCGGCTTCATCCGCGACGAACTCGAGGCGCTGCGCCAGCTGCTCGACCTGGCCTGCCGCGGGCTGCCCGACTGAAAGCGGCGCGCGCCGCTTTCAGTCCTTCATGCGCGCGATGCGGTTGTCCGCGTCGAGCAGCGCCACGCGCGGGCGCCAGGCGCGTGCGGTGGCGTCGTCCATCGGCGCGTAGGTGCAGATGATCAGCAGGTCGCCGAGCGCGGCGTGGCGCGCCGCGGAACCGTTCAGCGTGATCGCGCCGCTGCCCGCGGGCTCGGCGATCGCATAGGTGCTCAGGCGCGCACCGTTGGTCACGTTGTAGATCTCGATCTGCTCGCCCGGCACGATGTCGCAGGCGTCGAGCAGCGCGCGGTCGATGCCGCACGAGCCCTCGTAATGCAGATCGGCGCCGGTCAGCGTGGCGCGGTGCAGCTTGGCGCGCAGCATCACGCGCGGAGGAATATGGGTACTCATGTCGAAGTCGGGGGAGGAGTCAGTTGCGCAGCGTCGCCATCGCGGCGCCGAAGGCGATGAACACGCCGCCGGTGGCACGGTGGAAGGCGCGCGCCACGCCGGCGCGGCGCAGCAGCGCGCCGAGCCGGTCGCCGGAGGCGGCGTAGACGAAATACCAGCTGACCTCGATCACGGCGAAGGTCAGCACCAGTTGCGCGAACTGCACCAGCCAGTTCGCCTGCGGGTTCATGAACTGCGGCAGCAGCGCGGCGGCGAACAGGATCGCCTTCGGGTTGCTGCTGGCCACCAGGAAGCCGTTGCGGTACAGCGCCGCCGGGGCGTGGCGCGCGTCGTCGGGCGCGTCGCTCCAGCCGTCGGTGTGCGCGGCGCTGCGCCAGGTGCGCACGCCCAGGTAGACCAGATAGGCGGCGCCGAGCAGGCGCAGCGTGTCGAACAGCCGTGGCCACGCCTGCAGCAGCAGGCCCAGGCCCGCCGCCGAAATCGAGATCATGATCAGCAGCGCGGTCAGGCAGCCGGCCATGGTCGCCGTCGAGCGGCGCCAGCCGTGGCGCGCGCCGTGGCTCATCACCAGCAGCATGTTCGGGCCGGGAATCGCGGAGACGACCGCGACGGTCAGTGCGTACAACAACCAAGTATGCGGATTCATTGCAGTGCACCAAAAAAGCCGAGTATGCCACGGCGCAACGCGAACCCGCGCGCGCCGCCCTAAGATGCAGGCAGACGACCCACGAACGCAAAGGACCATCGTGCCCAACCAACCCGTCAAACAAAGCCTGGACCGCCTGCGCGAGCTGCTCGATTCGGGCGCGCCGCTCGACGCTGCGCTGCGCGACGAGCTCGCCGCGCTCGACGCCGACATTCGCCGCGCGCTCGGCGAGCCGACGCCGCAGGGCGCCGCCGGGCTGATGCAGCGCGCGCGCGATCTGTCGCTGCGCTTCGCCGAGCAACACCCGACCGCCGCGGCGGTGCTGCGCGAGCTCGGCGTGCTGCTCGAAGGCATCGGCGCATGAGCGGCGGCTACGCGCCGCAGTACTGGCTCGACGCCGCCGCGCCGCAGCCCGGCCACGCGCTGGCGCTGGGCGGCGGCGTGCACTGGCTGCGCATGCCGATGCCGCTGGCGCTCGACCACATCAATCTGTGGCTGCTCGACGACGGCCGCGGCTGGACCGCGGTCGACTGCGGGCTGGCCCTCGACGCCACGCGCGCGGCATGGGAGCAACTGGCGGCGACGCGCCTGGACGGGCGGCCGCTGCAGCGGGTGCTGTGCACCCACATGCACCCGGACCACGTCGGACTGGCCGACTGGCTGTGCGCCAAGCACGGCGCCGAGCTGCTGATGACGCAGGGCGAGTACCTGAGCGCGCGGCTGGCTTCGGCCGGCATGGCGCCGACCGACCCCGACAGCTGGCTGGCGCATTACCGTGCGCACGGCGCCACCCCTGACGACCTCGCCCAGCTGGCCGGGCGTGGCAACTTCTACACGCGCATGGTGCCGTCGATGCCGACGCGCTTCCGGCGCATCCGCGGCGGCGAGATGCTGCGCCTGGGCGACGCCGACTGGCAGGTCATCGAAGGCGGCGGCCACAGCCCCGAGCACGCGGCGCTGTGGTGTGCGCAGCACGGGCTGCTGATTTCCGGCGACATGCTGCTGCCGCGCATCTCGACCAATGTGTCGGTGTTCCCGATCGAGCCCGAGGCCGATCCGCTCGGCCGCTACCTCGACGCGCTGACGCGCTTCGAGCCGCTGCCCGCCGACGCGCGCGTGCTGCCCTCGCACGGGCTGCCCTTCGTCGGCGTGCATGGGCGGTTGCGCCAGCTGCGCGAACACCACGCCGATCGCCTCGGCGCGCTGCTGCAGGCCTGCGCGGCACAGCCGCGCAGCGCGCGCGAGCTGGTGCCGGTGCTGTTCCGGCGCGAGCTCGACGTGCACCAGCTCAGCTTCGCGCTGGGCGAGGCGATCGCGCACGCGCACCGGCTGTGGCATTGCGGCGCGCTCGAGCGCATCGCCGACGACGGTGTCTGGCGCTGGCGCGCGCTCGACGCGTCGGACGCCGCGGCGCGCGCCGCAGCCGGGCTCGAAGGCGGGGCCTGAGGGCCCTGGCACCGGGGCCTCGCGGCCCCGCGGCCCCGGTTCGTGCATTCGGCGTGCGCATCGCATAACATTAAAGTTCATGACAAGCTTTAAGGTTATGCGATGCAAGCGATGACCATCGGGCAGCTCGCGCGCCGCGCCGCACTGGCGCCCGAGACGCTGCGCCACTACGAACGGCTCGGGCTGTTAGCGCCGAGCGCGCGCAGCGAATCGAATTACCGGCTGTACGACGCCTCGGCGATGGAGCGCTTGAACTTCATACGCCGCGCGCTCGCGCTGGGCTTCTCGCTGCCCGACATCGGCGAGTTGCTCGCGCTGCACGGCGACGCCGACATGGGCGCGGCCAAGGCCGTCGCGCAGCGTCGCATCGCGCAGATCGACGCGCGCGTGGCCGATCTGCTCAAGCTCAAGGCCGGGCTGCAGGCGCTGGCCGAGAGCTGCCCCGGTCACGGCCCGGCCGCCGCGTGTCCGATTCTGGGGGCGCTGGCCGGAGCATCCAGCGAGGCGTCGCCCGCGCGCGCCGCTGAAAGCACGCAGGAGGCCCGATGAACCCGCAAGCGACCCCCGGCGGCGACGCGCCGGCCTGTGCGCTGAGTTTCGAAGTCGACGGCATGACCTGTGCGTCGTGCAGCGCGCGCGTCGAGCGCGCGCTGGGCGCGCTGCCCGGTGTGCGCGCCAGCGTCAACCTGGCGACCGAACGCGCGAGCGTCGAGTTCGACCCGGCGCGCGCCAGCGCGCAGCAACTGCTGGCCAGCGTGGTCGACGCCGGCTACACGCCACGCGACGCACGTCTGGAACTCGACGTGCAGGGCATGAGCTGCGCGGCCTGCGTGGGCCGCGTCGAGCGCGCGCTGCGGGCGCTGCCCGGGGTGGTCGAGGCCAGCGTGAACCTGGCCACCGAGCGCGCCAGCGTGCGCTACCTGCCAGCGACGCTGCAGCCGGCGGCGCTGGTGGCCGCGGTCGAGGCCGCCGGCTATGGTGCGCGCGTGCGCGCCGGCGCCGCCGACGATGCCGATGCGCGCGTGTACAAGGCGCGCCAGCTGCGCGCGATGCGGCGCGACGCGCTGCTCGCGCTGGCGCTGGCCGCGCTGGTCATGCTGCTGGACATGGGGCCGATGCTGTGGCCGGCGCTGGGCGCGGCGATGCGCCGCGCGGCGCCGTGGCCACCGGCCTGGGACTGGGTGCAGGCGCTGGCCGCCAGCGCGGTGATGTTCGGCCCCGGGCGCCGCTTCTTCGGCCCCGGCTGGGCCGCCTACCGCCACCTGTCGCCCGACATGAACTCGCTGGTCGCCACCGGCGCCGGCGCGGCGTGGACCTTCAGCATGCTGGTGCTGCTCGCGCCGGTGCTGCTGCCGCCGGCGGCGCGCCACGTCTACTTCGACTCCAGCGCGGTGGTGATCGCCGCGGTGCTGCTGGGCAAATACCTCGAGGAACTGGCCAAGGGACGCGCGTCGGCCGCGCTGCGCGCGCTGGCCGGACTGCAGGCGCGCGCCGCCACCGTGCGGCGCGACGGCGTCGAGCGCGAGCTGCCGATCGCCGAGGTGCGCGTCGGCGACGCCGTCGTGGTGCGCCCGGGCGAGCGCATCCCGGTCGACGGCGTGGTGCGTGAGGGCGCAAGCCACGTCGACGAGTCGATGCTCAGCGGCGAGCCGCTGCCGGTGGCACGCGCGCTCGGCGCGACCGTTCGCGCCGGCACCGTGAACCAGGAAGGGCTGCTCGTGCTCGACGCCGCGCAGGTCGGCGAGGGCACCGTGCTGGCGCAGATCGTGCGCCTGGTCGAGCAGGCGCAAGGCGGCAAGCTGCCGATCCAGCGCCTCGCCGACCGCGTCGTGCGCGTGTTCACGCCGGCCGTGCTGGTGGCAGCTTTGCTGACCTTCGCCGGCTGGCTGCTGCTGGGGCCGCCGCCGGCGATCAGCCACGCGCTGCTGGCCGCGGTCGCGGTGCTGGTCGTGGCCTGCCCGTGCGCGATGGGGCTGGCGACGCCGGCCGCGATCATGGTCGGCAGCGGGCGCGCGGCGGAGCTCGGCGTGCTGCTGCGCAAGGGCGAGGCGCTGGAGGCGCTGGCGCGCGTCGACACCGTGCTGCTCGACAAGACCGGCACCATCACGCGCGGGCGGCCGACGCTGACCGCGGTGCTGCCGGCGGCCGGCGTCGACGCCGACGCGCTGCTGGGCTGGGCCGCCGCGGTCGAGAGCGGCTCCGAGCATCCGCTGGCGCGCGCGGTGCTGGCCGCGGCGCGTCAGCG
>JAKAHP010000151.1 GCA_021825505.1 Pseudomonadota bacterium | reverse complement strand
ACTGCGCCATCGTGCATCCGCTGCGCGCGGATGCATCCGGACACCTGCGCGAGATCATCGAGCTGGTGTCGCATCACCGGCTCGATGGCCTGCTGATGACGCCGCCGGTGACCGACGACGCGGCGATCATCGCCTGGTTGCGCGCCAGCCAGGTCCGCTTCGCGTGCATCTCGCCGCGCAGCCACCACGATGTGGTGGGTGCGCGGCTGGACGAACGCAACGCGGCGAAGGACAGCGTCGACAACCTGCTGCGGCTGGGGCACCGCCGCATCGGCCACATCCTGGGCCATCCCACGCATGGCGCGACGCGCTGGCGACTGGAGGGCTACCGCGCGGCGCTGGAAGGCGCCGGGGTGCCCTACGCGGAGGAGCTGGTCGTGGCCGGCGAGTTCTCGTTCGAGTCCGGTGTCGCCGCCGGCAAGCTGCTGCTGTCGCTGCCGCACGCGCCCACCGCGATTTTCGCGGCCAACGACGACATGGCGGCCGGCGTACTGTGGGTGGCGGCGCAGTCGGGAATCGCGGTTCCCGGGCAACTGTCGGTATGCGGTTTCGACGACATGCCCATCTCGCGGCAAGTCTGGCCGCCGCTGACCACGGTGCGGCAGCCCTGCCGTCTGATGGGCCGGATCGCCGCGCAACAACTGATCGAGGCCATCGAAAAGCCCGGCGGCGGCGGCATGGTCGTCCTTCCCTACGAGCTGTGCACGCGCGGGTCCACGGCGGCGCCCGGCGATTTCCCGCGTCCCGGCTGAGCGGCGCAACCCGCCGGTTCGCGCAGCGGCAACCCGGCAACATCCAGCGGAGGAAATCTTGTCCTTGAACGAACGCCACGCACCCGCGCCGACGCGGCGCATGCCGGCCTGCGCGGCGCTGGCCGCACTGGTCTGCGCCGCGAGTGTGCCGGCGTGGTCCGCCACGGACGCGCTCTCCACCACGGTGCATCCGGCTCGCTGGCCGCGGGTGCAGTGGCCGTTGCCGGAGAGCCCGCGCCTGCGGCAGCGCATCGCGGCCATCATCGCCGGCATGACGGTGCCCGAGAAGGTCGGCCAGATCATCCAGGCCGACATCGATTACGTCACGCCGCAGCAGGTGCGGAAGTACCACCTGGGCTCGATCCTCACCGGCGCCAACTCCGGGCCGGACAAGAACCCCATCGCCACCGCCCAGCAATGGCTGCGGCTGGCCGACCGGTACCAGGCGGCGGCGCTGCGGGACTCCGGCATTCCGCTGTTGTTCGGCGCCGACTGCGTGCACGGCGCGCAGAAGATCGTGGGCGCCACGTTGTATCCGCAGAACATCGCGCTGGGCGCCACGCGCGATCCGGCCCTGGTCCGCGCAATCGAGGCGGCGACCGCCGAGGAAATGCGCACGGTCGGCTTCAACTGGGCCTTCGCGCCGGGCGTGATGGCGCCGCAGAACGACCGCTGGGGGCGCGTCTACGAGGGCTTCTCGCAGAATCCGGCACTGGTCGCCGGGATGGCGCGCGCGGCGGTGCTGGGCTTGCAGGGCGCGCCCGGTACGCCGGATTTCCTCGATGCCCGGCATGTCGCCGCCACCGCCAAGCATTTCCTGGGCGACGGCTCGACCACCGACGGCATCGACGAGGGCGACGCCGAGGTCTCCGAACGCAATCTGATCCGCGTCGCCAACGCCGGCTATCCGCCCGCCATCGCGGCCGGTGTACAGGCCATCATGGTCTCGTACTCGAGCTGGAATGGCGCCAAGATGAGCGCCAACCGCGCGCTGCTGACCGACGTGCTGAAGCGGCGCATGGACTTCGGCGGATTGCTGGTCAGCGACTGGGACGCGGTGCGCCAGCTGCCGGGCTGCGTAGGCGCCGAGTGTCCCAAGGCCATCAACGCCGGCATCGACATGGCGATGGAACCGGATAACTGGCGCGCCTTCTACGACAACACGCTGCGCGAAGTGGAAAAAGGCAGTATCCCGATGCGGCGCCTCGATCATGCCGTGGCCCGCATCCTCGCCGTCAAGCTGCGCATGGGCCTGTTCGCGCAGGGATTGCCCTCGCGGCAGCCGCTGGGCGGCAAGTTCGATCTGATCGGCTCGGCCGCGCACCGCGCGCTGGCCCGGCAGGCCGTGCGCGAGTCGCTGGTACTGCTGAAGAACGCGCACCATCTGCTGCCGCTGCAGCCCGGCCGGCGCGTGCTGGTGGCTGGCCCCGGCGCCGACAGCATTCCGCTGCAGAACGGCGGCTGGACGCTGACCTGGCAGGGCAATGGCACCCGCAATGCCGACTTCCCCGGTGCGACCAGCATCTGGGCCGGCATCCGCCAGGTGGTCGCTGCCGCGGGCGGCACCGCCGAGCTGTCGGTCGACGGCCGCTACACGCGCAAGCCCGACGTGGTGATCGTGGTCTACGGCGAGAAGCCCTACGCCGAATACCTCGGCGACCGCCCCAACCTCGAGTTCGAGCCGCGCGATGGCGCCACGCTGCGGCTGTTGCGGCGCTTGCGGCAGGCCGGCATTCCCGTGGTCTCGGTATTCCTCACCGGCCGGCCGCTGTGGGTCAACCGCGAGATCAACGCCTCCGACGCCTTCGTCGTGGCCTGGCTGCCCGGCTCCGAGGGCGAAGGCGTGGCCGACGTGCTGTTCCGCAAACCGGATGGCGGCATCGCCTTCGACTTCCGCGGCAAGCTGCCGGCGGCCTGGCCGATGAACGCGGTGGACCAGCCCGGCCTGGCCGGACCGCACGCCCTGTTTTCCTACGGCTACGGACTGAACGACGCGGACAACGGCGATCTGCGCACGCTGCCGACCGCGTCCGGCATCGAGCCCGGCGCCATCGCCGTGGCCGGGCGCTGAAGCCGGCCGTCATCGACCAGTTCACCACACCGTCACGGACTCGCGTCCGCCCATGCATCCACCAGCGAGGACCACAACATGCAAATCACCGCTCCATCCCGCGCGCAGGCGCGCCGTCATGCTGCCTTTGTGGCCCTGCTGGCGGCGCTGGCCGGGCTGATGTTCGGCCTCGACGTGGGCGTGATCTCCGGCGCCCAGCAGTTCATCCAGCGCGAGTTCGCCGTCAGCGACCGCGTGCTCGAGACCATCGTCAGCAGCATGATGCTCGGCGCCACCATCGGGGCCGCCGGCGCCGGCTGGCTGTCCGGCCATTTCGGCCGCAAGCGCTCGCTGCTGTTCAGCGCCGCGCTGTTCGTCCTCGGCTCGCTGGCCTGCGCCGCCAGCTGGTCGCCGGACTCGCTGATCGCAGCGCGCATCGTATTGGGCCTGGCCATCGGCGTCGCCGCCTTCACCGCGCCGCTGTACCTGGCCGAGATCGCCTCCGAGGACCGCCGCGGCGCAATGATCAGCACCTACCAGCTGATGATCACCATCGGCATCTTCGTCGCCTTCCTCTCGGACCTCGCCTTCAGCTACACGCAAAGCTGGCGCTGGATGCTCGGCATCATCGCCGTGCCCGGCGCGCTGTTCCTGCTGGGCGTCCTCGGCCTGCCGGAAAGCCCGCGCTGGCTGGTGCTGCGCGGCCGCCATGACGACGCCAGCGCGGTGCTGCACAGGCTGCGCGGCGACGATGCCCTGGCGCGCCGCGAAGTGGCCGACATCGAGGCCCAGCTGCGCACCCCGCAGCAAGGGCTGCGCCTGTTCCTGCAGAACCGCAACTTCCGCCGCTCGGTCGCGCTCGGCGTCCTGCTGCAGGTCGTGCAGCAGATGACCGGCATCAATGTGGTGATGTACTACGCACCGCGCATCTTCGCCGACATGGGCTATGCCACCAGCGCGTCACTGTGGTTCACCGCCATCGTCGGCCTGACCAACGTGCTGGCCACCTTCATCGCCATCGGCTTTGTCGATCGCATCGGCCGCAAGCCGATCCTCTACGCCGGCTTCGTGGTGATGGCCCTCGGCCTGGGCGTGGTGGGCACGCTGATGCACATGGGCATGGGCAGCCACGCCGAACGCCTGCTCGCCGTGACCATGCTGCTGGTGTTCGTGGTCGGCTTCGCGTTCTCGGCCGGCCCGCTGGTGTGGACGCTGTGCTCGGAAATCCAGCCGCTCAAGGGCCGCGACTTCGGCATCGGCGTGTCCACGGTGACCAACTGGGTCGGCACGTTCATCGTCGGCTTCACCTTCCTGACCCTGCTCAACCACTTCGGCCACGCCAACACGTTCTGGCTGTACGCCGCGTTCAACGCGGTGTTCATCCTGTTCACCTGGACGCTGGTCCCGGAAACCAAGGGCGTCAGCCTCGAGCACATCGAACGCAACCTCTTCGACGGCAAACCCCTGCGCAACCTCGGCACCTGATCCCCAAGGCGGCCCCCTCCCCACGGGGCCGATCGCGCAGACGCGGCGCAATAACCACGGCAGCCGCGCTGCCCGCCCGCGCGCCTCGCATGCAGGCGTGTCCGCACGGGCATGGCCCGGAGCGCGGATGAACGCTGATGCCGCGCCCATCCGGGCACGCACGCCGGTGCTGGCGTGACAGCGCATGCTGCACTGCGTAATGACTGCGCTGTCAAAAAGATTATGGTCGCGTTATCGCGTTTGTCTTTGCAGGCCGGGCGCATTTCCAATGCGGCCCAGGCCATTACATTTTTCATTCGTTTTTATCACACTCTGAATTGCAATTCGTGATTTCACAATTCCCGGCGCGGGTCGTTGCGCGTTTTGCGCGTTTCGCCGGGCCCAGCATGACCCGATCCCAACGCGCTTGACATTGCCATCCGCCCGCGCCGGGCCAGCCTTAGATCAGGCACATCGAATGCGGGGCGGCCTGCAAACCGCCCTGGCACATGGAAGTGTTAGTCGCGACCGGCAGGCAAATGCCGGTAGCAACAAAACTGGTGCGGCTGTGCCGCGCCCGTTTACTTGCATGCAGTTGCTTTGAATCAGGCGGCAGGATGCCCGGTTTTGCAAGCCGATTCGCATTTGACGAGAAGTGGATCAAATCCACGGCCTGGACTCCAGAAAATCAAATCGACGCCACGGCCGGCGCAAGAACCAAATGCGTTTCGATGGCCAGGAGCAATGATTTTCCTGGCTTTTAATTGCAGAAGCGCAAACCGCATTCGCAGCATCGCCCACACAAGCCTTCCGGAGGGATCATGAATCAGCAAACGTTGCGCACCTCGCTACTCGCCCTGGCCATTGCATCGGCACTGGTCGCACTGCCGGCCATCGCCCAGGACAGCACGGCCAATCAACCCAATGCCGCCAACAAGAACCAGGCGTCCGGCAGCGGTAGCGCCAAGACGCTGCAGCAGGTGATCGTCACCGGCGCACCGACTTACCTAGGCGTCAAGAAGATCGATGCCAGCTTCGAAGTGACTGCGCTGTCATTGCATCAAATCAAGAACATCATGCCGTCGAGTTCCGCCGACCTGCTCAAGGTCGTACCCGGCATCTGGCCGGAGAGCAGCGGCGGCGAAACCGGTCCGAACATCGACATCGCCGGCTTTCCCGGCGGCGGCGACGCGCCGTATGTCACCTTCGAGTTGAACGGCTCGCCGATCTATCCGTCACCTACCGAGTCGTTCATGGACAACTCGTCGATGTTCCGACTCGACGACATGATCCAGGGCGTCGAGGTGCTGCAGGGTGGTCCGTCGGTCATTTTCGGCAGCGGCCAGATCGGCGCCGTGGTCAATTTCCGGCTGCGCCAGGGTACCCCGCAGACCAAGGGCGAGATCGGCTACACGGTCGGCACGCATGGCTACGACCGCTTCGACGGTTACCTCAGCGGACAGCTCAGCCCCGGCTGGTTCTACAGCATCGGCGGCTTCTACCGCACCAACAACGGTATCCGCAGCCCGCAATTCCCCGCCGATCAGGGCGGACAGCTGACCGCCACGCTGACTCACGATCTCAGCAACGGCAGCATCATGTTCTACGCGCGCGATCTCAGCGACAAGAACCTGTTCATCACCGACGTGCCGCTGATCGTCAGCGCCAACGGCAGCAGCATCTCCAGCTTCCCCGGCTTCTCCGCGCTCACCGGCACCTTCGCCAGCAACGCGCTGCGCATGGCCAACATCCAGGTGACGCCGGGCAACCCGCCGGGGACGATCAACGCCGACCTCGCCAACGGCCGCGGCGCGCACGTGCGCATGGCCGGGTCCAACCTCGACCTGTACTTCGACAACGGCTGGACCTTCAGCAACAGCTTCAACCTCACCGACGGCACCATGCCGACCAACGCGCTGTTCAACAATCTGCCGCCGCAGACGATGAGCAGCTTCATCGCCAGCGAGATCGCCTCGGCCAACAGCGATCCCGCGGTGGTGGCTGCCGCCGGCGGCCCCGCCACCTCCGGCACCGCGACCTTCGTGGATGGCGGTGGCGCGGTGTCGCCCAACCAGCCTGTCGCATCGGTGGGCTTCTGGGTGGTCACCAAGCGGATCCACTCGTTCAACGACGAGGCCCGCGTGACCAAGGAGATCTTCAAGAACAACAACCTGACCGCCGGCATGTACTTCGCCAGCTACACCTCCAACGACGTGTGGTATCTCGGCAACAACATGTTGGTCACCGCCGCCAACAACGCGCAGCCGATCAACCTCACGCTCAACAACGGTGCGCAGGTCACCCGCAACGGCTTCATCAGCGGTCCTTTCTACAGCCTGATCGATTCGTTCTCGGGCAAGAACACCGCCGGTTATCTGTATGACCAGTGGAAGATGGGGCGCTGGCTGTTCGACGGCGGTGTGCGCGTCGAGAACGACCAGATCAACGGCTCGGTGTCCAACGACAGCACCATGAACCTGGACAACAATCCGCTGACGCTCTACAACAACAATACCGCGGTGCCCAACGGCAGCTTCACACCGGAGCACTTCAACGGCACGCGCACCTCGTGGACGCTGGGCGCCAACTACCGCATCGCGCAGAACATGTCGGCCTACGCGCGTGCCAACCAGGGTTATCACTTTCCCAGCTTCGACGACCTGCGCAACGGCCAGCCGGTGGTGCAGAAGGTGAAAAACCTGCAGGTGGGCCTGCGCATGCAGGAAGGTGACTTGTACGCCAGC
>JAKAHP010000150.1 GCA_021825505.1 Pseudomonadota bacterium | reverse complement strand
TCGTCGTCGACACCGAGAAGTTCGAGACCAGCGAGCCGGGCATCTTCGCGGTCGGCGACATCAACACCTACCCCGGCAAGAAGAAGCTGATCCTGTCGGGCTTCCACGAGGCCGCGCTGGCCGCATTCGGCGCCGCGCCCTACGTGTTCCCCGAGAAGAAGGTGCACCTGCAGTACACCACCACCAGCCCCAAGCTGCACAAGGTGCTGGGCGTAGAAACCCCGGTTTTCGACTGAAACTGCCGTCGATACTTCAGTACAGCGTGGGTTAGGCCGCGCATGATTCTTGGTGGCGACGCTGGGTCGACATCAAATAGACGAAACCTTCACGCCGACGTCTATTGATTGGTTTTCTTTACCGATTACGCTGGTTCACCGCGGGATACCCCGCTGTGTTTGCCAGCCCGATCGATCCGAAGGAGGCCGTCGTGACCCAGACTCGATACCATCTGCACTCCCTGCCACTGGCGCTTGCAGTATGTGCCGCCCTCACCGCATGCGGAGGCGGCGGCGGTGGCAGTAGCAGCGGCACCGGCACCGGCAGCGGCAGCGGCACCGCTACCACCCCAGGCGGCGCGCCTGCCGCAAAGACCTACGCGATGACAGGCACCGCGGTCGACGGCCCGATCGCGAATGCCCGGATCACGATCACGAGCGTGGCGCCGCTCGGCGACACCGGCGCAGTCGTGCTCGGAACCGCCACGGCGGATGCAACCGGCAACTACACGGTAAACCCCACGCTGCCCAGCGGGAGCGTGCCGATCTTCGGCAACGTCACCGATCCGTCCAACCCCGCGCTGAGCATGAGCAGCTATCTCGGTCAGTCGGACACGCTGGAAGCCGCCGGCACACTCAGCAGTTCCAGCATACCGAACCTCAACATCACGCCGGTAACGACCGCCGCGCTGGCGGTGTACTCCTCGCGCAACGCCGGCGATTTCAGCAAGCTTTCGGCGTCGGCGTACAGCCAGGCCTTGACGAACTACAACAGCACGGTCGTGACCATCGCATCAGCCATCAAGGCGATCGGTGACCAGCTGTGCACGCCCGCAACGCCGGTCTCGTCGACCTACTCCATGGCGGTGCAGATCGCGCAGCAGGCGGCTGCAGCCGCAAATGCCACAGATGCGCTGAACGCCTCGATCAACGCACTCGGTCAACAGTGCGCCCAGGTGGTGGCCGCGTTGCCCACCGTCATCACCAGCGACCCCGCCACCGCCAACCAGATGAGCCACGCCACCGGGGCCTCTCCCACGACGCCACCGGCCGTCCCGGCTGGAACCTACCAGCTGCAGGGTGTCCTGATGCAAAGCGGATTGAAACTCCAGATCAGTATCCTCGACCTGCTGACAGCCGTGCAGGAAAAACCTGCCGACGTGGTCATCGACCCGACCGTCACGGTCGACTCCAGCGGCAAGATCACCTCGGCAGACGGCCAGATCACCGGGCAAGTCACCGGCTCGCTGCTCAAGCTCACGCTGGTCGATGCGGCATCAGGAACCACCTATACCCTCAGCGGTTCGGCAAGCGCACTGCCGGCGGTCAACATCAAGGGATCCGGATATTCGCTGCGCACCGGCGGCACCTACCCGTCCTCCCTGGATGGCGCCCCGATGCTGGCCAAGTTCGACGCCGTGCTGGTGGCGAAGACAGCGACCCCGGTGTGGAACGGCATTCCCGCACCGACCGTCGCGACTTCCGCACAGAACGTCAACTGCGGCGCTGGGCAGCTTCCGCTGCGCCTGGACATCTACGGACTCAGCCCCTCATCGTCGGGCGTGTGCGTCACACCGACGGCGACCTCCTGGACCTTCTACCCGGCGCTGTCGGGCACGGTCGATGCCATTCTGGCCTGGGCCGAGAACTGGTTCTCGACCCACATCTATCCCCTGCCGAGCATGAACCTGGGGACCTGGTCCGAGCGCAGCGACGCCCCGTTCATCCTCAACCTGAGCGAAGTCACGAACCTCGGCAACTTCGGATTCTTTGCCTTCACCGGCAGCGGCTACTACGTGATGGGCTCGCAGTCCCTGATCCTGTCCGGGACGGGTGGCTTCGGCTCGCAGGGTATTTCCACCAACATCGCCATCACCATGCATGACCTGGCGCTCGACACACCGGTGCAGATCGCGAGCGGAGCGCTGCCCTTGAGCAATCTGAGCAAGGGATTTTCGGTGCTGGCCCAGCCTCGCTGAACGCACGCTCACCGTGGGACCAGGCATGTCTCGCCTGGTCTTTTTTTTGCCGGCCGGCTGTTGACTGGAAATTTTTCCCAGCTATTATTCGCACCAGACGTGCCCCCACACGCCGTGTCAACCCCCTTCAGCCGACCGCAAGGAGTCCCCCGATGAGCCCGACCCGATTCATTCCGCGCCCGCTCGTGCTGGCGCTTGCCGCCTGCGCCGCGCTGTCCGCCTGCGGCGGCGGCGGCGGCGGAGCACCCGCCGGCATCAACTCCTCGCAGTTGGCGTCGTTGAGCGGAAGCGCCGTCGATGCGCCGATCGCCGGCGCGCAGATCACGATCACCGCGGATGCGCCCAGCGGCGACTCCGGCGCGACGGTGATCGGCAGCGTCACCGCCAACGCCAGCGGCGGCTTCACGCTGCAGGTCACCCTGCCCAGCGGCAGCGTGCCGGTGTTCGCCAACGCTGTCGACCCGACCGACGCGGCGCTCGTCCTGAGCAGCTACCTGGGCCAGTCCGACGCACTGGCCGCGGCCGGCACGCTGAGCTCGAGCAACCTGCCCGACCTCGACATCAGCCCGGTCACCACCGCGGCGCTGGCGGTCTATGCGCAGCTCAACGGCGGCTACACCAACCTGACCCCTGCCGCCTACGCCGGCACGCTGCAGACCTACGGCAGTGACGTGCTGGCGATCGCCGCGGCGATCAAGGCGGTCGGCGACAAGCTGTGCACGCCGAGCACGACCATCACCTCGACCACGACCACCAATCTGGCCGCGGCGATCGCGGCGGGCGCCAATCTGAGCTCCTCGAACCCGGTCACCTTGAGCACGGCAATCACCGAGCTCGGCGGCAATTGCGCCGGCGTGCTCGCCAGCCTGCCCAGCGTGATCTCGGCCGACCCGGTGTTCGGCCCCGAGCTCGAACTCGGGGACGTGATCGACGCCGGCGCCGCGGCGCTGCCAGCCGGCAGCTACGTGCTGCAGGGCGTGGTCGCGCAGACCGGCTTCGGCGCGACCGCATCGACGCTGAGTTCGACGCTGACGACGCCTAACCAGGTCAGCCCAGCCGACGTGATCAATGACACCGCGGTCACCGTGTCGAGCACCGGTGCGGTCAGCTCGACCGACGGCAACGTCAGCGGCAATGTGGTCGGCAATCTGCTGACGCTGACCCTGATCGATCCGGGCACCCACACCACCTACACCCTGCGCGGCAAGATCGGCTCGATGCCCAGCGCCATGACCGGCGGCACCCAGGCCTACGCGGTGCGCAGCGGCGGTACCTACACCTCGAACGGCTCGACCATGCTGGCCAAGTTCAACGCGGTGCTGGCACCTGCGGCGGCGAGCGCGAACTGGGCCGGCGTCACCGCGCCGGGGTCAATCACGCGCACCGAGGGCGTCAGCTGCGCGGCCGGCAGTTTCCCGGTGCGTCTGGATGTCTTCGCCGCGCGCGATGGCGGCGGCACGATCGGCGAATGCATCGCGCCGAGCGCGACGGGCTGGGCGCTGAGCACGCCGAGCTCGACCAACCCCGGCGACGATTTCGGGTTCGACGGGCAGTCCGGGATGTCGACGGCGAGCGCGCCGAGCCTGAGCGCGCCGACCTGGACCCCGGCCACCGGCGCGCCCTACGTGCTCAGCGCGACGGGCGCCTCGATCACGGTCAACGGCACGCAGACCACCGGCACGCTGTACTACGTGATGGGGTCGCAGACCATCGTCATCGCCGGCACCACCGGCACCACCGGCACAACAAGCAATGTGCTGCTGCACATGCACGGCAACGCGCTGACCCAGGTGTCCGAGGCCGCCAGCAACAGCGGCGACGCCAATACGAGCAGCAGCGGCCTGATGGGAGACGGCGGCAGCGGCAGCCATCAATCCGACCATTGACCGCGCTGCCGCCCCGGGCGCTCCGATCGCCCCGGGGCGGCGTGCGATACTCCTTCCGGGGCGCTGCGGCGCCCGTTTTGTTTCGACCCCGATGACGTCCTTGATCCCGAGCTCCGATCCCTGGGCCGACTGGGTGCTGCACGGGCGCGACGGCGGCTGCCGTGCGCAGGCTCGGCGCACGCGCGCGGCGGTCGCCGCGCACGCGCAGCGCCTGCTCACGCTGGCCGAGCTGCGCGCCGGCATGGTGCTGGCCGATGTCGGCTGCGGCGAGGGCCTGCTGAGCTGGCAGGCGTTCGCGATGACCGGCGGCGCGCTGCATGTCGAGCTCAATGATGTGTCGCCGCGCCTGCTGCGCCGCGCGCGCGCGTTCGCGCGACTGCAACGGCGCAGCGCCCAGTGCCGCTTCGCGCAGGCCGATGCCACCGCGCTCACCCATCTGGCCGACGCCAGCGTCGACGTCGTCGCGCTGCGTGCGGTGCTGGCCTACGTCGACGACAAGGCCGCGGCGCTGCGCGAGGCGTGGCGCGTGCTGCGCCCGGGCGGCTGCCTGGCGCTGGCCGAGCCGGTGTTCCAGGATGCCGCGCTGGCCGTGGCCGAATGGCGCCGTGCCGTGCAATTCGGCAGTTCGCACGACCCGTTGCTGCCGCTGCTGCTGCGCTGGCAGGGCGCCCAATATCCGTCCGATACCGCGGCGATCGCGCGCAGCGCGATCTGCAGCCACAATGAGCGCGACCTGTTGCGCCTGGTGCGCCGCGCCGGCTTCGGCCGCCTGCACCTCGAATTGCACATCGACCAGCGCCCGGCCGGCTCCGACGCCTGGGAGGCGTTCATCGATCGCGCGCCCCACCCGCTGGCGCCGACCCTGCGCACCATCCTCGCCGAGCGTTTCGACGCCACCGAGCGCGCCCGCCTGGTGCAGGCGCTGCGCCCGCAGGTCGAGGACGGCACCCTCGAAGCCGACGACCGCATCGTCTTTCTGGTCGCGCGCAAGCCCGGCTGAAACCCGCGCGCGCGCCGGTCAATCGACCGCGTCCTCGACGCTGAACAGCAGGTCGGGCCGGCGCGGCGCGGCCGGCGCCGCGCCCAGGTGCAAAGTGCCGCTGCTGCCCAGCGCGCACACGCCATGCTGCAGGTGTACGCGCCGCTCGTGCTGCGTGTCGTCGATCCAGCTGCCGTGCTGGCTGGTGTCGGTATAGACGAAGGCGCCGTTGCGCCAATTGATGACCGCGTGCTGACGCGAGACGCGCTCGCCGCGCAGCACGACGTCGGCGCGCTCGTCGCAACCGATGCGAATCGGCCGCTCGGCGCTGAAACTCAAGTGCAGCTGGCCATCGGGGCTGCGCAGCGTCAGCCGCATCGGCGCCGCGCCTGTCGCGTCGGCACCGCAGGCGTGGGCCCAGGCGCGGCGTTCGCCCTCCGGGCCGCTGGACTGCAGCAGCTGCAGCCGCGCGCGCATGGGCTCCGCAAGTGCGTCACGTACCGCGTCGTCGAGCAGGATCTGGCCGTCGCTGGCGGCCGTCGCCAGCGTCGACGCGCGCAGGATGGTGTCGCCCTCGTAGCGTGGCGGGCGGCACAGCACTGCACCGAAACTCAAGCCGATGTCGAGGTCCAGGCGCAGCCTGCGATCGATGTTGGCGCACCAGCGACGCAGTTCGGCACGCAGCAGGCAGGCGCATTGCACCGCGCCGTCGGCCTGCTCGAACAGCACCGTCAGCGAGCTGGTGTCGGTGCGGGCCACCAGGCCCGACGCGGCCGCCGCGCGGTGCGCCAGCCGGTTGACGGCGTGATCCATGAAGGCGCGTGCGCGCCCTTCGCCGAGCAGGACGAACAGGCTGTGCGTCTGCGGAATCTGCGCGTTCAGCGCGACCATCGGTTCGGCGCGGCGCGCACCCAGCAAGCGGGCAAACATGGTCGGCTCAGTCCGTCGGGCGCAATACGCTGATCCAGCACGGCGCCTGCGCGTCCTCCGGGCGATGCCCGGCGCGTGCCCCGGCCAGGCGCAGGCGCTGCGCGGTGTCGTCGAGTCGCCAGGGACCGTCATGCGGCAGCGCCTGCGCCGTGACCACGCAGATGCCGCCTTGCGCATCCTCGCCGACCTGCATCACCAGCCATTCGCTCCCGCCGGCGGCGTCACGCAGCACACGCGCGCGCGGCCTGAAGCGCCCGCGCGGGTCGAGCAACAGCGCATCGACCTCGGCGTGCAAGCGCGCCATGTCCGCCGGCACCTCGCCGTCGCCGCGCGCTCCGCTCCCCGCGTCGCTCCCCGTGTCGCGCCCTGCCCCCATCGCCGTCACCTTCAGCCGCTCCTGTTAGCGCCAGCATAACTCGGCGGAACCCCACGCGGTATCGCCGCGGCACGCGGTGATAACCCTGGCGCCGACAGGTGGCTTGGCCCGCGCCGGCACCGCGCTTATATTGGCCCGATGCACGAGGTGATGGGCATGCAAGTACGTTTGAACATCGATGACGCATTCCTGCGCGACATCCAGGACAAGGTCGGCGGACAGGCCCGGGTCGCCGACCTGGCGAAGGACGCCTTCACGCTGCTGCGCTGGGCCGTCGACGAAGTCGCCAGCGGTCGCGTCGTGCTCAGCGCCGACTGCCGCGGCGCCGAGTTGCACCGCCTGGTGATGCCGACGCTGGCGCGGGTCGAGGCGCGCGCGCGCGCCACCGAGCATGGCTGAGGCGTCGCGCGTCGATCTGCGCGCGGCGCGCCCGGTGACCCCGGCCGAGCCCAGGCTGGGCGCCCTGGCCGGGGCGGGAGTCGGGCTGGCACGCATCACGCTGTGGGTCATGGCCGGCGTGCTCGCATTCCTGATCGGCACCTTCGTCTACCAGGAGACCACCTTCAGCCGCCTGACCTCGGAGGCCTACCGGGAAGCGATCGGGCATGCCGCGCGCAGCGAAGCGCGCGCGCTGTCGACGCGCGACGC
>JAKAHP010000149.1 GCA_021825505.1 Pseudomonadota bacterium | reverse complement strand
CAGCGCCCAGTTGTAGGCGAAGCGCGCAACGCCGCACGCGCGAGCGAAGTAGGTCGCCTGCGCGTTGTTCGGGTCAAGCGCGATCTTGTGCGCGAGGATCACGAAGTCGCCGCGCTTCATGCCGTCCAGCCGTCTACGTTGGCCATGGCCTCATCCATGAGGCCCTGGATGTCAGGGTCGGCCCCGTCCGCCCGCGCGGCAAGACGAGACTGACGACGACATTCCTGCGCGAAGCCCGGCCGACGGGTGTCCGGAACCCAGATCTGCACCGGGCGAAGCCCGGCCAGGCGCAGTGCGTTGCGGTGCTTCTGTACTCGGGAATTCACCTTGGACACTTCAGTCCCTTCGAGGTGCGTGGACCATGCTACCCAGCTGCGGCGTTACATGCAACGGATACGCGGCAGCACGGAAGGGCTTCAGCCGCGCCGCTCAAAGCGCGTGCGTGACGAGCTTGAAGTCGGGGTCCTCGGCTCGGGGTAGGCCTGGATCGAGAAGCCCAGCGCCTTCATCAGCTTGAGCATGCCGGGGTTGTTGACCAGCACGAGGCCGTCGATTTCCTTCAGGCCCTGTTCGCGTGCGACGTCCATGATGCGCTCGGCGGTGTGATGGGCGGCGTCGGCGCGTTCTGAACTTCCTGGTCGGCTACCGGATCGAGTGGGACCTGGTCGGCGCGTCGCGCTGCCGCGGCCGGACGCGGCGCAGAGGTTTGAGCAGCATTCAGGTGAAACTTTTCGCTCGGCGCGCGCTCCATCGAGCGTCGGGCGCCATACGGGCGCTCGACCGCCGGGGTCGACCCGGCGCGAGCGATGCGCCGCGGCGCATCGCATTCTCGATCGTGAGAGGAACTGCAATGCGTGAACTGACCCTTGAAGAGCTTCGCGAAGTCAACGGTGGAATGCGTGGGAACCCAGGAAATTTGCTGCGGGAGCCCTATTTCGTGCGGGGTGCGGAGCCCGAGTTTCAGCATGTCGAATATCCCTTGCCTCAGCATGCGCCGTCGCTCGCGCAATCGGCGACCTGCGCCACCCTCGCGACGGGAGCGGCGTTGATGGCGATCCCGCTGGGGCCAATGGGAGCGTTCATAGCGGGGATGGAAGCGAAGGGCTTGTGTGACGTAGCCTTCGAACGCGCGCAACGCTGAAACGCCCCGCACAGCCGCTGCGCCATGCCCACGATTCCTTCACGCTATTACCCGCGGATCGTCGCCTGCGCCCTGCTGCTTGGCGTGGCGGCGTTCACCGGCGGTGTATTTGCCGCGGCGATGGTCGAAGGCGTTGTCATCCTGACACTGTTTCTGGCGCTGGCCGAAGCGCTTTACGCGCTCTGCGGGGTCAAGCAGCACCGCAAGCTCTCGCGGGCCAGCACCGGTGCGGCCATGGGGGTGGCCGCGTTGTCTGCCGTGTATCTGTTCGGTGAGGCGGACCGAGGCAGCGTCAGCGCCTTGCGCAACGCCTACGAGATGCTGATGGCGCTGGCGCTGGCCCCACTGCTGCACCTCGAGCACAACCGCCGTGTGGGGCAAGCGCCGCCGCCCGCGAGCGCTGCCCCGCAGCCGTCGCCGGCGAAGCGCAGCCGCAAGCCGATTCTGCGCGTGGCGCTGCTGCGTCTGGCGTGGTACGCCGCGGCCGCGGCCATGCTCGATCGCATCGGCGCGCCGCTGCTCGCGCTAGCCTACCCGCCGGTGTCGGCTGTGCACGTCGCGGCGGCCTGGCTGCTGCGGCGCGGCTCCGGCATCGAGCTGCACGCCAGCGCAGCGCGCCAACCCCGGCTGCTGCTGTTCGCGCTCGCCGAGCTGCTCGGGGCGAGCCTGGTCGCGATCGGCCTGGTGATGCTCTACGGCCGCGGCGACGCGCAACTGACGCTGCTGGCCGCCGCGCTCGCGCTGCTCGCCGGCGAGCAGCTGCTGGGCTGGCACGAAGCGCGTGCGCTCCTCAAGCAATCGCCGGGCCGCCCCAAGATTGCTTGACCCCCTCGGGGGGGGGCTGGGCGTAGCCCGGCCCTGGGGCGCTAGAAGGCAGCGTCCCGCTTGAGGCGGTGCGCCGTCGGGTGGCCGCGACGCGGCACCAGATTTCCCCGTTAACGAACCAGGGTCATGCCGGCAGACTTCGCCGCAGCCGAGTCGAAGGTCATCGTCCGGGTACAGCCTGCGTAAGCCGCCATGCGCTCGATCAGGCAGTCGGCAAAGTCCGCGCGGCCCGCCTTGAAGGCACGCAGCGCACGTACGACGTGTTCGGCCTGGTCGACGACCAACTGTTTGGATCGAAGGATGACTTCAAGGGCCTGCCCAATCTGTGAGCGGTTCAGGTCGTAGCAGGACGACAGCACCCACACGAGCTCGACGACCGACACAACGGTGATGAAGCCAGGGGTCGCCGCAGAAAGGCTCTCGATGAGCGCCGTGGCCTTGGCCGCCTGCCTGGCGTCGTCCTGCATGATGTAGCGAACCAGCACGTTGGTGTCCAGCCCGATCATCGCGCCGAGGCTCCGCGGGCGGCGATGGCCGCGTTCATGTCCTCGATGGAGACGGCCTTGGACGGCTTGCCGAACATGCCCTTCAACTCAGTCACAGACCGATTTGCCGCCACGAACAGGAACTGTCCAGGCTCGATCTGGACAAATTCCACCCGATCCCCGGCGTCAACGGCGAGCGCATGGCGTACCTCGGCCGGAATCGTGATCTGGCCTTTGGATGTGATGGTTGCGGTGGTCATGCAGCGGCTCCTGTGTCGCCTTACTTTAAGGTAAGGAGTGACAGGTTGCAAGTTGAATGCCCTTCGTGGCGCCGGTGTTACAGCGCGTGCGTGACGAGCACGAGGCCGTCGATTTCCTTCAGGCGCTGCTCGCGCGCGACGTCCATGTGCGCTCGGCGGTGTGATTGGCGTCGTCGGCGCGGTTCGGGTGCACGAGACATTCGCCGCTGCCGCGCAGCAGCACCAGCTCGGTGCGTGGCCGGGCCTCATCCGACCCTGGCGGAGCGCTTCTATGGCGCAATTCCAGCTCTCGAGAGTCCGTGCGAAAAAATTTTTGGCACGAGCAATTTTGGGACCACTGGACGGTTGAGGTGCCTAAATCTAATTAATTAAGTCAAGCCGTGACTGCGATCGCAGTGCGTCAAATTCGGTGGCGTGGCGGGTTTTATATCCACGAGGGGAGAGAGGAAACTTGCCTTTTCGTTGCTGCCGCCTACGCTTCAAGCGCACGATCGTGCACCCACCTGTTTGATGGTGCGAAGGTTTGCTGGCAATAATGTTCCAGATGGATTTCGAGCGTTTGATCCATGGTTTGTAGGTGTGGCTGGTGTGCGGGTTGATGAATATTTATGGCGTGGGCCGGTGGGCGTTGATCAGATGCTCGAATGGATTCGGCGACATGGCGCAATGCGCCTACGCAAGATCATGCGGGCTGAATGTCGTGGGGCGGGGAAAGTTTCGTGCATTGCCTTTTCCTTGATGACGGAGGCCCGCGATGAGTATCGTGAAAATCGCTTGGTTGCTTTTTCTGGAGGAAACGCGGGAACGTATCGGCTTCGTTTGGAATTGCGTGCTGCCGTTCGCGCTCTTTGTGCTGTACCGGAGCCGTTGGTCAGGCGCTGCGGCCGACGAGCGTGCGCTTGTTGCGGGTTTTCTCGGATACTTGCTGCTCAGCCATGCCCTGTTCAGTTTCGTGCTGCATCTGGTGTGGCGCCGCGAAGCGGGGTTTCTTCGATCGTTTTGCGTGACCGACCGTGCGCTGCTGAGGGTGGTATGTGGCAGTCTCGTGGCGACACTTCTGAGCGCGGTGATGAGCGTTGCGGTGTTTTTGGCTGGGGTGGGCGTGGTATTCAATTTTTGGCTGAGCGCGCTTGAATATCTTGGTGTAATGGGAATCTCGGCAGCGGTTTGCGCATTGTTTTGTGTGGCGGTTTTAGGGTTGCTGTTCCCGCCCATGAGCGTGCGTGGAGCGCAGTCGCTGTTGAGCGGCTTGCTGTTTGTGTGGCTCGCAGTGCCCTATGGCTTGCGCGAGAGCGCGCCGCAGTGGCTGCATTATTTCGATCCGATCGAATGGGGGCGGCCATGGCTCGAGTGGACATTGGGTGCGGCGTCGTGGCCGTCCTCGCTGGCATTGGAGACGGTGGCACTCGCGGCCATCGCGGGTGGCCTCGGAACCGCAGCGCTGAGGCGGGCCTCGTTGGCGCCAAGTTGGACACACTAGTCCATGGTCGCGATCAAAGTTGATGCGTTGTGTTTTGGTTATCGCTCGTTGCGGTTGTTTGATGGCTGCGCGTTCGGGCTTGAGTTCGGCTGCGTATATGGCTTGGTAGGCCCGAACGGCGCGGGGAAGTCGAGCCTGCTTCAACTCCTTGCGGATCGACGCAGACCCGACGCCGGGTCGATCCGCCGCGCGATGCCGGCCCGGCAGTTAGGTTTGCTAGGGCAGGACGAGGCCGCGTTCGGCATGCTGACGGCGCGGGAATGCGTGGATCTCTTTGGAATGGTCAACCGCGGCGCGGGACCGGCGGGTTGGCGCGATCTACTGCGGACGATGGAGCCGACCGCGACTGCGCGCGCGCAAGGGTTGGCCGAACGGCGCAGCGCGACCTTGAGCGTGGGTGAGCGGCGGTGGCTGCACCTTGAGTGCTTGTTGTCATTGCCCTGTCTGCGGGGGCTGCTGCTTGACGAGCCGACCGTGGGTGTCGACCCTGCCTACCGGTTGTTGATGGCGCAGCGCATCCGCGGTTGGATCGCTCAGCAGCGCGGCGTGGTGGTCATTGCTTCGCACACGCTGGACGAACTTCGGGGGCTGTGCGATGTCATCTTGCTCATCCGGAATCGAGCCATTGAGCCCCACGCGGGGCTGCAAGGGTTTATCGACGCGTATGGCGAGACGAGCGCGGATGCTGCGTTCGCTGCGGCTTTTGGCAGCGATTCGGACCGTACGCGGCCAAACTCACCTTAGCGAGCGATTCGCGGTCTCCACGCTGCGCCGCGCAGCCCGGCCCTTGGGGGCGCTCAAAGCGCGTGCGTGACGAGCTTGAAGTCGGGGTCCTCGGGGTAGGCCTGGATCGAGAAGCCCAGCGACTTCATCAGCTTGAGCATGCCGGGGTTGTTGACCAGCACGAGGCCGTCGATTTCCTTCAGGCCCTGCTCGCGCGCGACGTCCATGATGCCCTGCATCAGGCGCGAGCCTATGCCCTTGCCGGCGAATTCGTCGGACACGACGAGGGCGAACTCGCAGCTGGTGCGGTCGGGGTTGGTGACGTAGCGCGACACGCCGATGATGCGCTCGGTGGTGTGCTCGGGGTCGTCGGCGCGGCGCAGCCGCTGCACCGCGACCAGCGCCATTTCGCGGTCGTAGTCGATCAGCGTGAAACGCGCCAGCATCGCCGGCGGCAGTTCGTTGCGCGACGACACGAAGCGGAAGTAGCGGCTTTCCGGCGACAGCCGCTGCACCATTTCCTGCAGCATCTCGGCGTCGTCGGGGCGGATCGGGCGCACCAGGTATTCGCCGCCGCCGGGCAGCGGCACCAGTTCGGTGTGCGCTGCCGGGTAGGGCAGGATCGCCAGGTGGCCGTAGCGCCCGGCCGGCGTGTGGCCGTGCACGGTCTGCGGCGCCGCGCCGACCACGATGCGCGCGTCGACCGCGATCGCGCCGTCCTCGTCGACGATGATGGGGTTGATGTCCATCTCGCGCAGCTGGGGCAGCTCGCAGACCATTTCCGAGACGCGCAGCAGGATGCGCTCGATCGCCTCGAGGTCCACGGGCGGCGCGCCGCGCCACGCGCCCAGCGTCTCGGCGACGCGCGCGCGCTCGATCAGGCGGTGCGCGAGGAACTGGTTCAGCGGCGGCAGTTCCATCGCGCGGTCGGCGATCAGTTCGATCATCAGCCCGCCGGCGCCGAACATGATCACCGGGCCGAACGGCGCGTCGCTGACCAGGCCGATGTACACCTCGCGCCCGCGCCGCGTGCGCGCCATGCGCTGCACCGTGACGCCGTTGATGCGCGCGCCGGGTTGCAGCCGGGCGACGTTGCGCATCATGTCGTCGAAGGTATCGCGCGCGCTGTTGCCGCTCATCACGTTGAGCGCCACGCCCTGCACGTCGCTCTTGTGCGCGATATCGGGGCTGTCGATTTTCAGCGCGACGGGGAAGCCCATCTGGCTGGCCAGCAGCATCGCCTCGTTGGCGCTGCGCGCGAGCGCGGCGTGCGTGACCGGAATGTGGAAGGCGGCCAGCAGCGCCTTCGATTCCATTTCGGTGAGCACGTGGCGGCGCTCGGCGAGCACGCTCTCGATGATCAGGCGCGCGCACTCGACGTCGGGCGGCTGCAGCGCCGACAGCGGCGGCGGCGTCTGCTGCAGCAGCTGCTGGTTCTGGTAGAAGGTGGCGATGTTGCCGAACGCGCCGACCGCCGCTTCCGGTGTGCGAAAGCTCGGGATGTCGGCGCTGTTGAGAATGGCGCGCGCCTCGTCGACGGTGGCGTCGCCCATCCAGCAGGCGAGCATCGGCTTGCCCATCTTGGCTTGCATCTCGGCCGTCACGCGTGCCGCGGCGCTGGGGTCGGCGCCAAGCTTGGGCGAGTGGATCACCAGCACGCCGTCGATCGCGTGGTCGTGGCTGACCGCCTCGAGCGCGGCGCGGTAATGCTCGGGGGTGGCGTCCTCGGCCAGGTCGATCAGGTCGGTCAGCGACGCCAGCGGCGACAGCTGCGCCTTGAGCGCGGCGGCGGCCTCGGCCGAGAGCTTGCCGAGTTGCAGGTCGATTTCGTTGATCCAGTCGGCGGCGAGCACGCCGGGGCCGCCGCCGTTGGTGACGATGGCGAAGCGCCGGCCGACCGGGCGGTAGCGCGAGGCCAGGCATTTGGCGGCCGAGAACAACTCGACGAAGGAGCGCACGCGCACCGCGCCGGCGCGGCGCAGCGCGGCGTCGAATACGTCGTCGCTGCCGACGATGGTGCCGCTGTGGGTCTGCGCGGCTTCGTTGCCGGCCGGCTTGCGCCCGGCCTTGAGCACGATCACCGGCTTGGCGATGGCGGCGCCGCGCAGC
>JAKAHP010000148.1 GCA_021825505.1 Pseudomonadota bacterium | reverse complement strand
GTTGTAGCGCGTCTGGCCGTGCAGGATGCGGCTTTGCGCGCAGCTCAGGTACAGCCGGCGCCGCGCGCGCGTGATCGCCACGTACATCAGGCGCCGCTCCTCCTCGACCCCGTCGGCCTGCTGCATCGCGTTGTCGTGCGGGAACAGGCCTTCCTCGAGCCCGGTGATGAACACCGCGTCGAACTCCAGGCCCTTGGCCGCGTGCACCGTCATCAGCTGCACCGCGTCCTGCCCGCTTTGCGCCTGGTTGTCGCCCGCTTCCAGCGCCGCATGCGCGAGGAAGGCGGCCAGCGGCGACAGCGTCTCGCCGGTGTCGGCGTCGATCATCGGGCGCGCGTCGTGCTGCTGCGCGCGCGCATCGAGCCCGAAGCCCTCCTGGGTGACGAACGCGGTGGCGGCGTTGACCAGTTCCTCCAGGTTTTCGACGCGGTCCTGGCCGTCGCGCTCGGCGCGGAAATGCTCGAGCAGCCCCGACACCTCGAGCACATGGCGCACCAGCTCGGGCAGGCTCAGCGCCGCGGTGTCGGCGCGCGCGCGGTCGAGCAGCTCGACAAAGGCGCGCAGGCCCGCGGCGGCACGCCCGGCGACCGCGTCGACCGCGTCGACCAGCGCGCAGTCGCCCGCGCGTGCGGCGTCCTGCAGCTGCTCGATGCTGCGCGCGCCGATGCCGCGCGGCGGGAAATTGACCACGCGCAGCAGCGAGGTGTCGTCGCGCGGGTTGTGCAGCAGGCGCATATAGGCCAGCGCGTGCTTGATCTCGGCGCGCTCGAAGAAGCGCATGCCGCCGTAGACCTTGTACGGCACCGCGGCGTTGAACAAGGCGCTTTCGATCGCGCGCGACTGCGCGTTGGCGCGGTACAGCACCGCGATCTGGTCGCGCGCGTAGCCCTCGCGCAGCAGCAGGCGGATCTCGTCGACCAGCCACAGCGCCTCCTGCTGCTCGCTGGGCTGCTCGATCACGCGCACCGGCTCGCCGCCACCGGCGTCGGTGCGCAGCGTCTTGCCCAGGCGCCGGCTGTTGTGCGCGATCAGGTAATTGGCAGCGTCGAGGATGTTGGCGTGCGAGCGGTAGTTGCGCTCGAGCTTGATCAGGTGACGCACGCCGAACTCGCGCTGGAAGTCGTCCATATTGCCGACGTGGGCGCCGCGGAACGCATAGATGCTCTGGTCGTCGTCGCCGACCGCGAGCACCGCGGCCGGCTCGGGCTCGCCGGCGCCGGCCAGCAGCTTGAGCCAGCGGTATTGCAGGCGGTTGGTGTCCTGGAACTCGTCGACCAGGATGTGGTGGAAACGCGCCCGGTAATGGGCGCGGATGTCGGGGTGGTCGCGCAGCACCTCGTAGCTGCGCAGCAGCAGCTCGGCGAAGTCGACCACACCCTCGCGCTGGCACTGCGCCTCGTAGGCCGCGTACAGCTCGGCCCACAACCGCCCGTGGGCGTCGTGCGCCTCGCAGTCGGCGGCGCGCAGCCCCTGCTCCTTCTGTGCGTTGATGAACCACTGCAGCTGCTTCGCTGGCGCGCGCTGCTCGTCGACGTTCAGCGTCTTCAACAGACGCTTGATCGCCGACAGCTGGTCCTGCGTGTCGAGGATCTGGAAGGTCTGCGGCAGCGCGGCGGCCTTCCAGTGCGCGCGCAGGAAGCGGTTGCACAGGCCATGGAAGGTGCCGATCCACATGCCGCGCAGCGGCAGCGGCAGCAGCGCGCCCAGGCGCGCGAGCATTTCCTTGGCCGCCTTGTTGGTGAAGGTCACCGCGAGCACGCCGCCGGGCGAGGCCTGGCCGGTCGAGATCAGCCAGGCGATGCGGGTGGTCAGCACGCGGGTCTTGCCGCTGCCGGCGCCGGCCAGCACCAGCGCGCTTTGCGCCGGCAGCGTGACCGCCGCGAGCTGTTCGGGATTGAGGTGGGCGAGCAGGTCTGCCATCGGCGCCATTGTAGGCGGCAAGCCACTCGGCGCCGCGCGTTACGCCGCCTACAATGACAGGCTTTTGCCTTGCCGCGCCGCGCCTGAGCCCGCCACCATGACCGACCTCGCCAAATCCTTCGAACCCGCCGACATCGAAGCGCGCTGGAGCGCGTTCTGGGACGAACGAGGCTTTGCGGAGCCGACGCTGGACGCCGCCAGGCCCTCGTTCTGCGTGCAGTTGCCGCCGCCCAACGTCACCGGCACGCTGCACATGGGCCACGCCTTCAACCAGACGGTGATGGACGCGCTGACGCGCTGGCACCGCATGCGCGGCGACAACACGCTGTGGGTGCCGGGCACCGACCACGCCGGCATCGCCACCCAGATCGTCGTCGAGCGCCAGCTGCAGGCCGCCGGCGACGACCGACACGCGCTCGGCCGCGACGCTTTCGTCGAACGCGTGTGGCGCTGGAAGCAGCAGTCGGGCAACACCATCACCGCGCAGATGCGGCGCATGGGCGCCTCGGTGAGCTGGCGCCACGAATACTTCACGATGGACGAGCGGCTGTCGCGCGTGGTGGTCGAGACCTTCGTGCGGCTGTACCGCGAGGGGCTGATCTACCGCGGCAAGCGCCTGGTGAACTGGGATCCGGTGCTGCGCAGCGCGGTCAGCGACCTCGAGGTCGAAAGCACCGAGGAAGACGGTTTCCTCTGGCATCTGCGCTACCCGCTGGCCGACGGCAGCGGCTCGGTGGTGGTCGCGACCACGCGTCCCGAAACCATGCTCGGCGACACCGCGGTGATGGTGCATCCGGACGACGAGCGCTACCGCGCGCTGATCGGCCGCGAAGTCGAGCTGCCGCTGTGCGGGCGCCGCGTGCCGGTGATCGCCGACGCGCACGTCGACCCGGCCTTCGGCACCGGCGTGGTCAAGGTCACGCCGGCGCACGATTTCAACGACTACGCGGTAGGCCAGCGCCACGACCTGCCGCTGCTGTCGGTGCTCACGCTCGACGCGACGATGAACGACAGCGTGCCGCCCGCCTACCGTGGGCTGGACCGCTTCGAGGCGCGCCGACGTATCGTCGCCGATTTCGAGGCGGCCGGGCTGCTGGTCGAGGTCAAGCCGCACAAGCTGATGGTGCCGCGCTGCACGCGCACCGGGCAGATCGTCGAGCCGATGCTGACCGACCAGTGGTTCGTCGCCACGCGCAAGCCGGCGGCCGACGGGCGCAGCATCGCGCAGAAAGCGATCGACGCGGTCAAGTCGGGCGAAGTGCGTTTCGTGCCCGAGAACTGGGTCAATACCTACGACCAGTGGATGGAAAACATCCAGGACTGGTGCATTTCGCGCCAGCTGTGGTGGGGCCACCAGATTCCGGCCTGGTACGGCGACGGCGGCGAGCTGTTCGTCGCGCACGACGCCGACGAGGCGGCGCGGCTGGCCGCCGAGGCAGGCTACCACGGCACACTGCGGCGCGACCCCGACGTGCTCGACACCTGGTACTCGTCGGCGCTGGTGCCGTTCTCGACCATGGGCTGGCCCGACGCGACGCCGGAAATGGACCTGTTCCTGCCGTCGTCGGTGCTCGTCACCGGCTACGACATCATTTTCTTCTGGGTCGCGCGCATGATCATGATGACGACCCATTTTACCGGGCGCGTGCCGTTCCGCGACGTCTACATCCACGGCCTGGTGCTCGACGCGCACGGCAAGAAGATGAGCAAGTCCGAGGGCAATGTGCTCGACCCGGTCGACCTGATCGACGGCATCGAGCTGGCGCCGCTGCTCGACAAGCGCACCACCGGGCTGCGCCGCCCTGAGACGGCGCCGGCGGTGCGCCGCGCCACCGAGCGCGAGTTCCCGCAGGGCATTCCGGCCTACGGCGCCGACGCGCTGCGCATGACCTTCGCGTCGCTGGCCACGCTCGGTCGCAACATCAACTTCGACACCAAGCGCTGCGAGGGCTACCGCAACTTCTGCAACAAGCTGTGGAACGCGACGCGTTTCGTGCTGTTGCAGGTCGAGGGCCTGGACGCGCGCGAGCGCGGCGTCGAAGCCTGCGACGCGGCCTGCGGCCCCGACGGCGTGCTGCACTTCTCGGCAGCCGACCGCTGGATCGCGTCGCGCCTGCAGCGCTGCGCGCAGCAGGTGGCACAGGGACTTGCCGACTACCGTCTCGACTTCGCCGCGCAGGCGATCTACCAGTTCGTCTGGGACGAGTACTGCGATTGGTACCTGGAAATCGCCAAGGTGCAGATCGCCGGCGGCACGCCGGCGCTGCAGCGCGGGGCGCGCCGCACGCTGCTGCGCACGCTGGAGACGGTGCTGCGGCTGGCGCACCCGATCATGCCCTTCATCACCGAGGAGCTGTGGCAGAAGGTCGCTCCGCTGGCCGGCCGCGCCGGCCCCAGCATCGCGGTGGCGCCGTGGCCGCAGCCGCGCCCGGAGAAGATCGACGACGCCGCGGAAGCGCGCTTCGCCGCGTTCAAGCAGCTGGTCGACGCCTGCCGCAACCTGCGCGGCGAGCTCGGCGTGTCGCCGGCACAGCGCCTGCCGCTGCTGGCCTGCGGCGATACCGAGGCGCTGCGCGCCGACGCCGCCGCGCTGCAGGCGCTGGCGCGCGTGTCCGAGCTCAAGCTGTTCGACGACGAGGCGCAATGGGCCGCGGCGGTGCAGGCCGCGCCGACCGCGATCGTCGGCGCCACCCGCCTGGCGCTGTACGTCGAAGTCGACGTCGCCGCCGAACGCGAGCGCCTCGGGCGCGAGGTCGCGCGCCTGCAGGGCGAGATCGCCAAGGCGGCGGCCAAGCTGGGCAACGCCAGCTTCGTCGAGCGCGCTCCGGCGGCGGTCGTCGAACAGGAGCGCCGCCGCCAGGCCGAGTTCGGCGAAATGCTGGCCAAAGTGCAGGAACAGCTGTCCCGCCTCGGTTGAGTGGTGTGAAACGTCACCGTAACCGACTATCCTTGGCCGTTTGACACTGGAGGATCGAGCGCATGACCCAAGCCATCACCAAAGCCGTGTTTCCGGTCGCCGGGCTCGGCACCCGCTTCCTGCCCGCGACCAAGGCCACGCCGAAGGAGATGATGCCGGTGGTCGACAAGCCGCTGATCCAGTACGCGGTCGAGGAAGCCTACGCTGCCGGGATCACCGAGATGATCTTCGTCACCGGCCGCCACAAGCGCGCCATCGAGGACCATTTCGACACCGCCTACGAGCTCGAGCACGAACTCGAGGCCGCGAACAAGCAGGCGCTGCTCGACGTCGTGCGCAGCGTCAAGCCGGCCGACGTGCAGTGCGTGTTCGTGCGCCAGCCGGTGGCCAACGGGCTGGGTGCCGCGGTGCTGTGCGCCGAGCGTCTGGTTGGCAACGAGCCCTTCGCGGTGCTGCTGGCCGACGATCTGCTGGTCGGCACTCCGCCGGTGATGGCGCAGATGGTCGACGTCCACGCGCGCCACGGCCGCAGCGTGCTGGCCACCGAGGAAGTGCCGCGCGAGCACACGCGCCGCTACGGCATCGTCAGCGGTCAGGAGATCCTGGCCGGGCTGACCTCGCTGACCGGCATCGTCGAGAAGCCGGCGCCTGAAGTCGCGCCCACCACCCAGGCCGTGGTCGGCCGCTACGTGCTGAGCCCGCGCGTGTTCCACCACCTGCGTCAGGCGCGCCCCGGCGCCGGCGGCGAGATCCAGCTCACCGACGGCATCGCCGCGCTGCTCGCCGACGAGGCGGTGTACGCCTACCGTTACGACGGCCGCCGCTTCGACTGCGGCAGCAAGCAGGGCTATCTGGAAGCCACCGTGCAGCTCGGCCTCGAGCACCCGGAAGTCGGCGCCAGCCTGGCCGCTTACCTGAAAGGCCTGCAACTCGGCGGCTGAGGACGCGCGTCGTCGCGACGCGCCAGGTTCTCATTCGCGCGCCAGCGCCGCGGCCGGGCGCAGCGCCGCGGCGCGCTGCGCCGGCACCAGCCCGGCGAGCACCCCGACCGCGGCCGACACCGCGAACGCCGCAAGCAGCGCGAACCACGGCAGGCCGATGTGCAGCGTGTGCTGCAGTGCGTTGGCCAGCGCCGCCAGTCCCAGCGACAACAGCAGGCCGCCCAGCCCGCCGAGGGCGCACAGCACGACCGCCTCGACCAGGAACTGGTTGCGGATGTCGCGCGCGCGCGCGCCGACGGCCTTGCGGATGCCGATTTCGCGCGTGCGCTCGGCGACCGAGACCAGCATGATGTTCATCACGCCGACTCCGCCGACCAGCAGCGACAACGCCGCGACCGCGCTCAGTGCCAGCGCCAGCGCACCGGTGGTGCGCTCGAAGCTGCGAAAGCCCTCCGCCAGGCTGATGACCTGGAAGTCCTCGACGCCATGCAGGGCGTGCAACAGGTGCTCGAGCCTGGCCTTGAGCTCCGCCGGCGGCCTGCCCGGCTGCAGCTCGACGCCGACCCAGAACGCGTTGACGGTGCGCAAACCGCCTCCCACCCTGGCCAGGAACGCGGCTTCGGGCACCAGCGCCTGCGCGCGGTCACTGTTGAAACCGACGCCGAAGCCACCGGCCGATTCGGCGACGCCGATCACCGTGAACGGCAGCGCGCCGAGCATCACGCTGGCGCCCAGCGGCTGCTCGCCGGGGCGGAACAGGGCCTGCGCACTGCGAGGGTCGAGCACGACGACCTGCGCGCGCAGCGCGGCATCGGCCGCGCCCAGGTTGCGCCCGCGTGACACGCGCAGACCGTGCGTCGCCAGCGTCGCCGCATTGCCGCCGATCAAGCTCAGACGCGCTGAACGTTCGCCGCGCACCGCGTCACCCTGGGCGCTCAGTTCGGGCGTGACGCTGCGCACCCCCGGCATCGCGCGCACCGCGGCGAGCTCGTCGATGCCGAACGCGCGGCTTTGCGCCAGCGCCGGCCGCTCGGGGTTGCCCTGCAGCACCAGCAGCTTGCCCGACATCACCGCACGCAGCCCTTCGGCCACCTTGCCGCGCGCCGCGTCGCCGAGCGCGGTGATCGCGACCACGGCGGCGATGCCCACCGCGATGCCGAGCACGCTCAAGGCGCTGCGCAGCCGGTTGCCGCGCAGCGCGGCCAGGGCCATGCCCAGCGCGGCCAGCCAGCGCTGCGCCCGCCCTGCCGGCCGCTGCGCCTG
>JAKAHP010000147.1 GCA_021825505.1 Pseudomonadota bacterium | reverse complement strand
TGCGCGCGCCGCGCGCACGTAGTCGGCGCCGAGCACCTCGAGCATCGCCGAGCGCGTCATGCGCGCGATCACCGCCAGCGGAATCGTCGCCAGCACCACCGCCGGCAGCAGCAGGTGGCGCAGCGCGTCGCGCAGCATCGCGCGATCGCCGGCGAGCAGCGCGTCGAGCAGCATCAAGCCGGTGCGCGGCTCGACCCAGAACTCGGGCGACATGCGCCCCGACACCGGGGTCCAGCCGAGCTGCACCGAGAACAGCAGGATCAGCAGCAGCCCCCACCAGAACACCGGCAGCGAATAGCCGGTCAGGCTCGCGCCCATCAGCAGATGGTCGGTCCAGCGGCCCCGCCGCAACGCGGCGAGCACGCCGGCCGGGATTCCCACCGCGATCGCCAGCAGCATCGCCGCGGCGCCGAGCTCCAGGGTTGCCGGAAAACGACGCAGGAATTCGGCCAGCACCGGCTCGTGGGTGAACAGCGAGCGGCCGAGGTCGCCGTGCAGTGCGCGTCCCAGGTAGCGCAGGAACTGCAGCCACAGCGGCCCGTCCAGCCCCAGCGCATGCATCATCGACGCATGCTGCTGCGGGCTCAGCGCGTGCTGCCCGGCCATCACCAGCACCGGATCGCCCGGGATCAGGTGGATCAGCGCAAAGCTCAGCATGGCCACGCCGAGCAGCGCCGGCAGCAGCAGCATGGCACGGCGCAGGACGAAGCCGAGGTAGGGCGCCATCATCGATGCTGCCCGACCGGGCTCAGGCGGTCGAAGCGCGGTCCGCCGAGCGGCGTCAGCAAGTCGCCGCGCAGACGCCGCGACATCACATAGGTCGCGTTGACGTGGGCCAGCGGCAGCCACGGCACGTCACGCACGAAGCGCTGCTGGGCGCGTGCGTACAAGGCGGCGCGGCGGCCAGCGTCGGTGGTCTCGAGCGCTTGCGCGAACAGCGCGTCCATCGACGCCGAGCAGTATTCGGACAGGTTCTGCGCGGTGTGCACCCCGCTGCAGCTGAGCTGCGACGCGATGAAGTTGTCCGGGTCGCCGTCGTCGCTGATCCAGGTCATCAGCGTGGTGTCGTGCTCGCCGCGCGCCAGCCGCGCCAGCAGCTCGCCCCACTCGTAGCTGCGGATGCGCGCACGTACGCCCAGCGCGGCCCAGTCGGCCTGGATCATCACCGCGATGCGGCGCGGGTCGCGCAACATCCCCTGGCCGGTCGCGACGGTCCAGATGCTGGTGTCGAAGCCGCGTGCATAGCCGGCCGCGGCGAGCAGGCGGCGCGCCTGCGCGAGGTCCTGATCGGGCAGCCGCGCGCTCGCGTCGTAGCTCCACATCGTCGGCGGCAGCACGCCGTAGGCGACGCGCGCTTCGTCGCCGAACACCGCCTCGACGATCGCGCGGCGGTTCACCGCCAGCACCAGCGCGCGCCGCACGCGCGCATCGCGCAAGGGGCCGTGCTCGGTGTTGAACGCCAGGTAGCCCTCGTTGAGCCCGGGCTCGCGCAGCAACCGTACCCGCGGGTCGGAGCGTATTGCCGGCAGATCGGCCGGGTTGGGCTCACCGATGATGTCGCATTCACCACGCTGCAGCC
This sequence comes from Pseudomonadota bacterium, assembly GCA_021825505.1. Taxonomy (GTDB): domain Bacteria; phylum Pseudomonadota; class Gammaproteobacteria; order Burkholderiales; family Burkholderiaceae_C; genus Thiomonas_A. Next base: position 5,572 of record JAKAHP010000147.1, on the reverse strand, counting down.
GGGCCCAGCGCAGCGTCGAGTCGGGGGTGACCGCGAACACCAGGTGGTCGTAGCCCGGGGCGCCGCGCCAGTGGCCGGCGAATGCGGCGTAGCGCAGCATCGAGCCCGGCAGCTGCGCCTCGAGCTGGAACGGCCCGGTGCCGATCGGCTTGCGGTCGAATTCGTCCTGGCGACCGGCGCGCTGCAGTTGCGCGGCGTACTCGGCCGAGCCGATCGACGCGAATTCCATCGCCAGCACCGCGGGGAACGGCGCGTAGCGCCGGCGCAACTGGAAGCGCACGGTGTCGCGGTCGAGCGCTTGCACCGAGCGGATCAGCTGCGGCAGCGCCATGCTCTGCGCATAGGTGTAGGTGCCGCCCGACACGTCGTGATAGGGGTGTTTCGGATCGAGCATGCGCATGAAGCTGAAGACGACGTCGTCGGCGTCGAAATCGCGGCTCGGCACGAAGCCGAAATTGCGCTGGAAATGCACGCCGCGGCGCAGTTGCAGCGTGTAGCCGAGGCCGTCGGCCGAGACCTGCCAGGCGCGCGCCAGCGCGGGCTGCGGCTGCATGTCGGGGCCGAGCTCGAGCAGGCGGTCGAATATCGTGCGCGCGCTCGCTTCCATGCTCGGCACGTCGTTGCGCAGGGCCGGCTGCAGCGCCACCGGCGCGGTGCTCGGGCAGTACACGACGGTGCGTCCGGACGCATGCGCGGCGGCCAGCGGCAGCAGCGCGAGCAGCACCAGCAGCAGCGCCAGCAGCGTGCGACGCTGGCGGGCGTGGTGCCGGGCATGGTGGAAGGTAGGGCGGGCTTGCATCGTTCGGCTCCTCGGCGTTCCCGGGCGTGGCATTCAGTCGACGCGCACGCGTCCGAATTCGTGCACGTCGATGACCGGGATCGTGTAGTCGTGCACGCGGGCCGACATCGGCACGACGACTTGCGCGTGCGCCAGCGGCAGCCATGGCAGGTCGTCGATGAAGCGGCGCTGCGCCTGCAGGTACAAGGCGCGGCGGGTGGCGCGATCGCTGCGCGTCAGCGCCGCCTCGATGAGCTCCTGATAGCTGCGATTGCAGTACTCGGACAGGTTCTGCGGCGTGTGCACGCCGCCGCAGTTGAGCAGGGTGCCGAGGAAGTTGTCGGGGTCGCCGTTGTCGCCCGACCAGCCGGCCAGCGCCGCGTCGTGCTCGCCGCGGCCCACCCGCCTGAGGTATTCGGCCCATTCGTAGCTGCGCACGCTGGCGTGCACGCCGACGCGTTCCCAGTCGGCCTGGATCATCTCGGCCGCGCGGCGCGCCGACGGCAGGTAGGGGCGGCTGTTCGGAAACGCCCACAGCGTCAGGCTGAATCCCTTCGGGTAGCCGGCCTCGGCCAGCATGCGGCGTGCCGCCACCGGGTCGAAGCGCGGCAGCTGCAGCCCCGGCTCGTAGGCCCACAGCGTCGGCGGCAGCGGACCGCGCGCGACCACTCCGGCCCCCTGGTAGACCGCGCGCACCAGCGCGTCGCGGTCGATCGCCAGCGCCAGCGCACGTCGCACGCGGCGGTCGCGCAGCGGGCCGTGCTCGGTGTTGAAGGCCAGGTAGGCGATGTTCATGCCTGGCTTGCGCTGCACGACGATGCCCGGCGTGGCGTCGATCGCGCGCAGGTCGGCGGGGTTGGGCATCGCCATCATCTGGCATTCGCCGGCACGCAGGCGCGCCCAGCGCACCGCCGCGTCGGGGGTGATGGCGAACACCAGGCGGTCGATCGCCGGGCGGCCGCGCCAGTGCTCGGCAAATGCGCGGTAGCGCAGCTGCGCGCCGGGTTCCCAGGCGACGAGCTCGAACGGCCCGGTCCCGACCGGCTTGAGGTCGAAATCCTGCGCGCGCCGCTCGGCGCGCAGTTGCCCGGCGTACTCGGCCGAGACGATCGACGCGAAATCCATCGTCAGGTCGGCCAGGAAGGTCGCGTTCGGCTGGTTGAGCTCGAAGCGCACCGTGTGCGCGTCGACGCGGCGTACCGCGCGCAGCAGGCGCGGCAGCTCCATCGCGGCGTAGTAGGGATAGGCGCCGCCCGACACCGCGTGGTAGGGGTGGCGCGGGTTGGCCATGCGCGCGAAGGTGAAGACGACGTCGTCGGCGTTGAACTCGCGGCTGGGCACGAAGCCGAAATTGCGCTGGAAATGCACGCCGCGGCGCAGCTGCAGCGTGTAGACGCGGCCGTCGCTCGAGACCTGCCAGGCAGTGGCCAGCGCCGGCGCGATCTCGGTGGTGCCGGGCTTGAAATCGAGCAACCGGTCGTAGATCGTGCGCGCCGACGCATCGAAGCTGATGCCGTCGACCTGCAGCGCCGGCTGCAGGCCGGACGGGTCGCCTTCGCTGCAGAACACCAGCGTGCGCCCGGCCGCCGCCACGGCCGTCGACGTTGCGCTCAGCGCCGTCGGCAGCACCAGGGCCAGGGCCCAGCGCCGGAGCAGACACGCCCAGTGGCCGGATGCACCATGGGCGCGGTGCGCCACCTGTCGAACGCCGTCGGTCATTGCTCGTCTCCTGCGCGGCCTGCAAGGTGGCGGATGTTGCGCCGTGCCGGGCGGCGCGCGCAAGGCAAGCCCATGCAGGTCGCGGGGACGTCGGCATACCCCTTCCGCCAAGCGGGCTGCAGGCCGCATGGCAGCTACGTTTCGCATGCCGTTCCCGGTGTTGTTTGAAGGGGCCCGGGCGGGGCTCGCGATACCCCCGACAGCCGTGCGCATGCCGGCGCCCTAAAATCCGGCCGATGTCAGAAGCCCATTCCCCGATCGAGCGCCGCCGCACGTTCGCGATCATTTCCCACCCCGATGCCGGCAAGACCACGCTGACCGAGAAGCTACTGCTGTTCTCGGGCGCGATCCAGATCGCCGGTTCGGTGAAGGCGCGCAAGGCCAGCCGCCACGCCACCTCGGACTGGATGGAAATCGAGAAGCAGCGCGGCATCTCGGTGGCCTCGTCGGTGATGCAGATGGAGTGGCGCGACTGCGTGCTCAACCTGCTCGACACCCCCGGCCACCAGGACTTTTCCGAAGACACCTACCGCGTGCTCACCGCGGTCGACTGCGCGCTGATGGTGATCGACGCGGCCAACGGCGTCGAGGCGCAGACGCTGCGCCTGCTCGAAGTGTGCCGCGCGCGCAATACGCCGGTGATCACCTTCGTCAACAAGATGGACCGCGAAGTGCGCGCGCCGCTCGAGTTGATGGACGAGATCGAGCGCCACCTCGGCATGGACGCGATTCCGTTCACCTGGCCGGTCGGCATGGGCCGCGGCTTCGGCGGCGTGCTCGACCTGCGCGCGCGCCGCATGCGCGTGTTCCGCGCCGGCGAGGACCGGCTCGACGACGGCGACGACGAGATCATCGAAGGCCTCGACAACCCGCAGCTGGCGCAGCGTTTCGGCGCCGCCCACGCCACCGCGGCCGAGGAGATCGAGCTGCTGCGCGACGCCACGCCCGAGTTCGACGCCGCGGCGTTTCGCGCCGGGCGCCAGTCGCCGCTGTTCTTCGGCTCGGCGATCAACAACTTCGGCGTGCGCGAAGTGCTCGACGCGCTGGTCGAGCTGGCGCCGCCGCCGCAGCCGCGCGCGGCGATGCAGCGCGTGGTGCGCCCCGACGAGCCCAAGTTCAGCGGCCTGGTGTTCAAGATCCAGGCCAATATGGACCCGGCGCACCGCGACCGCATCGCCTTCGTGCGCGTGTGCTCGGGTCATTTCACGCGCGGCATGCGGCTGCGCGTGGGCCGTACCGGCAAGGACATCCGGCCCAACACGGTGGTGGCGTTCATGTCGCAACGGCGCGAGATCCTCGACGACGCCTGGGCCGGGGACATCATCGGCATTCCCAATCACGGCACGCTGCGCCTGGGCGACACGCTGACCGAAGGCGAGACGCTGCAGTTCACCGGGCTGCCGTTCTTCGCGCCGGAGCTGTTCCAGGCCGTCGAGATCGCCGATCCGCTGCGCAGCAAGCAGCTGCGCACCGGGCTGCAGCAGCTCGGCGAGGAGGGGGCGATCCAGGTGTTCAGACCGCATTTCAGCGGCAGCCTGCTGCTCGGCGCGGTCGGCTCGCTGCAGTTCGACGTCGTGCTGCACCGGCTCTCGGGCGAGTACAACGTCGCCGCGCGCCTGGCGCCGACGCCGTACCGCGTCGCGCGCTGGATCCACAGCGCCGACGAGCGCCAGCTCAAGCGCTTCATCGACGAGAACGCGCACCGCATCGCCTACGACGTGGTCGACGCACCGACCGTGCTGCTGACCCACGCCGCCGAGCTGCGCGTGCTGCAGGAGCGCTGGCCGGACATCGAATTCCACGCGTTGCGTGAGCACGCCGGGCGCGTGTTCCGCACCGATCTGGCCGCTTAGGGCCGGCTTGCGCGATGCGCGCCCGCCGCGCCGCCGCCTACCTCGCGCGCGAACTGCGCGCGCCGCAGCTGCGCCTGCTGTGGGGCGCGCTGCTGCTGGCCGCGGCGAGCCTGAGCAGCGTCGAGTTCCTCGCGCAGCGCCTGCAGGGCGCGTTGCAGCGCGACGCCGCGCAGCTGCTCGGCGGCGCGCTGGTGGTGCAGGGCGACGTGCCGCTGCCGCCGGCGTTCGCGCAGCGCGCGCGCGCCGACGGGCTGCGCACGGCCAGTACTGTCGAGTTCCCGAGCATGGCGCTGGGCCCGGGGCCCGACGGCGGCAGCCGGCTGGTCGTGGTCAAGGCGGTCGACGCGAGCTGGCCGCTGCTCGGCCATGCCCGGCTGCGCGGTGCCGGCGGCGTCGCGCGTGAAGTCTCCGGCGCGCCCCCGCCGGGCAGCCTGTGGGCCGCCGCCGGGCTGATCGCGCAGCTCGGCGCGCCGGCCGGCGGGCCGATCGAGCTCGGACAGCGCAGTCTGCGCGCGGCGTCGTGCTGGCGCAGCACCCGCCACGGCGCCACCGACGCCAGGCGCCACAGCGGCGGCAAGGCGAACGCACCGAGCAGCGCGAACACGACGGCCAGCGCGCCCAGCGCCGGCCCCCAGCCCGGCGCGGCCAGCGGCCCCAGCCGCAGCAAGTTGCCGAGCACGCGCAGCAGCAGCGCCTGGCCGAGCAGCCCCAGCACGCTGCCGGCTGCGGCGGCTAGCACGCCGAGCAGCGCCAGCTGGCCCAGTTGCAGCGCCAGCACGCCGCGTCGTGTCAGCCCCAGCGCCTTGAGCAGCGCCACGCCGTCGCGCTGGCGGCGCGCGAAGTCGTGCGCGGCCAGTGCGCACGCCACCGCCGCCAGTACCGCGCTGAGCAGGGCCACCAGTTGCAGGAACGCGGCGCCGCGGCGCAGGTTGCGGTCGATGCCGCCGTCGTCGTGCACGGCGTCGAGCAGTTGCACGCCGCGCGTGGCGCGCGCCGCCTGCGTCGCCCAGCTGCGATAGCGCGCCAGTGCCGTCGCGGGGCCGTCCAGCAGCAGCCGCCAGCGCGCCCGGCTGGTCGGCTGGATCAGGCCGGTCGACGCCACATTGACCGTGGTGCCAGTGCCGGCCAGCGTCTGGGTCGCGGCCAGCGTGATCGGGCAGTGTTTCTCGGGCGTAACGGCGTAGGCCGGCTCGCCCCCGCGCCGGGGTTTTACCTCGACGAA
>JAKAHP010000146.1 GCA_021825505.1 Pseudomonadota bacterium | reverse complement strand
CCTGCGCGCCACGCTCGAGCGCCGCGCGCAGCACCGCGCCCGGCGCGGGCCGACGCGCCAGCAGCGCGTCGCGGCGGCGGATGTTGTCGGACACCGCGAACCAGTCGGCTGGCCATTCGGCCAGCGGCACGCGGCGACGAATCAGCGCCGCCATCTGCTCGATGCGCGCCGCGTCGAGCCGCGTCAGCGGGCGCCCGTTGACCAGCGCGGCCGGCCCCTGGTCGCCCATGCCGGTGCACGAGGTGGTGTCGATGCTGACCAGCCCGTCGTCGGACACATGGCCGGGCTCGACCCACAGCGCGCGGCACAGCGCGCGCAGCAGCGCGCCGCTGCCGAGCATGCGGTCGGTGATGTTGTCGGAAAAACGCACCCGGTAGGCCCCGGCCGGCCGGGTGTGCAGCAGGCTGTAGAAGGTCGCGGTGGCGACGACCTGCGCCAGCGGCCGCGCGATGCCCGCGGCCAGCCGCTGCAGTGCCGGCGGCGGCAGCCAGCCGAGCTGGTCCTGCACCTCGTGCAGCATCGGCAGCAGGCGCGTGGCGTCGGCGCCGTGCCGCGCGACGATGGCGTCCATTGCCGGATCCGCCGTCGTGGCGGATTCTGAAGGGGATGAATCCGGGTCCGCTCCGAGCTCGCGCACGCTGGCCTCCTGCGGCACCCATTGTGCCCCGGTCGAGCGGCGCAGACCAGTCGCCGTGCTCAAGCCGATGATGCGACCGCTGCCTGGGCGTCCTCGGACCCGAGCAGCTGCCGCTGCGCGGCGCGGTCGGCGTCGCGCAGCACCCCGCCCAGCGCCGACAGCGGGCCGCACGCGTCGGTCTGCTCGGCCACCGCGCGCAGGATCGCCGGCGGCAGCGTCCACAGCTGCAGCATCTGCGTGCCCAGCGCGCGGCCCTTCGTGCTCAGCGCGGCGTAGAACGCCAGCGACCGCGGCAGCGGCAGCGGGCCGACCAGGCGGTCGACGCAGCGGATCGCCGTGCTCAGCCCGAGGTCGAGCAGCAAGCCGCCCAGGTAGGCCTCGAACATCGCGAGCTGCCGCGCGTGCGCCAGGATCGCCGCCCCGGAAGCGCGCTGGTTGCCCAGCTCCCACAGCCGGGGCGTGGCGCAGGCCGACAGTCGCCCGCTGCCGGGCGATAGCAGCGGGCGCAGCGCCGCGGCCGCGATCAGGCGCGACAGGCCCTCGCGCCCGAGCACGACCACGGCGCGCTCCAGCGTGTTGATCGCCGCGCCGCGCCGGTAATAGGCGCTGTTGGCCTGGCTCAGCACGTCGGCGACGAGCGCGGTGTCGCGCGCGATCAGGCGGGCCAGGTCCTGCGCGTCGGCGTGCTCGTGGCGCAAGGCGGCGAGCAGCCGGGGCAGCACCAGCGGCGGGCGCGCAATCGCGCGCGGATCGTCCGCGAGGCGGGCCAGCTCGGCGTCGAGCCGGTCGAGGCAGTCGAGTTCATCGGCGCTGGCGGGCGCGGCCGCGTCGGCGCAGGGGGCGAAGCACCACAGCAGGAAATCGCCGCGGCGCTCATCGTCCGGCGCCGCATCTGCCGCAGCATCCGGCCCCGCATCGGGTGTCGGCGCCGCGCTCGGCGCGTCCTGCCACCAGGGCGCCGGCGGCGTCGCACGTCGCCACCACTTCAGCCGGGAAAACGCTGCCATGTCGACTCCGTCGAACGGTCGAGGTCGGCACCCGCGTCGGCCGCGGGTGCGGGCAGCACGCTGCGCCTGATTATGTGGTCAATTTGACACCAATGTGCGGGGGTGGCGCAAGTTCCGCCGAGGCCGCATTGTCGAAGTACGAGGGATCGTCGGCGTCGCGCTGGGCCTGGACGCTGCGGCGGGGCGGAAGATGGGGCAAGGGCTGGCGTGGGTCGCGCTCAGCAGGTCTCGGACGCGAAGCGGAACCACTCCGGGCTGCCTCTGCCTCGAAGTTTCGCTTCGTACATGGCGGCATCCGCATGGCGCAGCAGATCCCGCGCCGTCAGGCCGTCGCGCGGGCGTACGGCGATGCCCAGGCTCATGCCGATGCCGGCCTGCTGCCCCGAGGGCAGCGCGAACAGCGTCTGCACGATCTCGTGCAGGCGCGGCAGGCTCGATTCGATCAACTCGCATGGCTCGACAGCTTCGAACACCATCACGAACTCATCCGGCACCCCCGGGACGGTAGTCGTCGTCGGTACGCGGCGCGTCGGGCGCCTCGACATCGAGCGACGCGCGGTAGGCCACGCAGCCCCGCATGAAGCGATCCCAGCTCGGCACGGCGATATCCGGCGCGAGCTTTTCCGGCAGCAGGCCCCACAGCGCCGGGTGGTGCCAGCACAGCTCGTGGCCACTGGCGTCGCGGTGTGCACGGATGCCGGCGCGCAGTCGCCTCGCCTCGGCCAGCAGTTCGTCGCGGCTCATCGTGTCAAGATCGTCGTCCATGCGCAGCTCCAGCAGCCCACGGCGTGATGCTATCCGCGGCGTCGGCGCACGGCTTACGCCGCCGCTCCCTCGTATTGATAGGTGTTACGCGACACGCTACACTACGCGCATGATTCGCACGTTCCGCCATGCTGGGCTGGAGGCGTACTACCGGACGGGGAGCAAGGCCGGCATTCAGCCGCACCATGCCGCCAAGCTGCGCGTCCTGTTGACCGCGCTGGACGGCGCCAAGAGCCCGCAGGACATGAACGCCCCGGCGTGGCGCCTACACGGGCTGTCCGGGTCCCTGGCCGGGCACTGGTCGGTGTGGGTCAATGGCAATTGGCGCCTGACGTTCCGCTTTGAGGGCGACGACGCCGAGCTCGTGGACTACCGGGACTACCACTAGGGGAACGAGATGACGATGCACAACCCGGCCCACCCTGGCGAGGTGCTGCGCGAATGGCTGCCCGAGGGCATGACGGTGACGCAGGCCGCCGAGGAGCTGCACATTGCCCGCGTGACGCTTTCGAAGGTGCTGAACGGCCAGGCCGGCGTTTCCGCTGTCATGGCGCGTCGCCTTGCCGCATGGCTGGGCACGTCGCCGGATGTGTGGGTCAACATGCAGGCCGCCTACGACCTGTGGCAGGCCCGCAAGGTGCGCCTGCCGAACATCAAGCCCATGCAGCGGGCGGTCTGACCCTTTCGCGCCCGGAATGGGGCCTGCACGCCGATTTCCGCAACGTTCGCGCCGAGGCCGCTATTCAGCGCCAGAAAGGACAGCGGCTTAGGCGAGTCATCGCCTACGCCTTTGGTTTCATGGGTAGGCCGTGTTTGGAGTTATCAATGCGCTAGCTGCGATGCATCGCGGCAGAAGGGGACGCCCGTGGCCGATCCTTGGCCTCAAGCCGTCGCAGCGGCGGCGCGGCGCACGTCAGGGTTGCTCGAAGCCGATACGGAAATTGCCCCAGTGGCGGCTGCCAATGAAAATTGGCGCGTCGACCTCATGCACGATCTCGCCGGTATCGCGCGCGTACACCTGGCAAAGCAGCGGCTTGGTATTGCGCGCCGCAGCCAGTCCCGCCGAGTCGTTGAAGATGCGTTTGACACGGTTGCGCGCGACGTCCTTGGCCGCGTCGCCCGTCAGTGGCTGATCGAACTTTGCGTTGTGCGTGGCCGCGTAGCCGTTGCGGTCCGTGGCCAGCGTGAATCGGAAGAATGGCGAGCGACCTAGGATCTGGTCGTACAAGGGTTGCATGTGGATTGCGAACAGCTGCGTGTGCAGCGCCTCATAACGCATGGACCCGGCAACCACGCCGAGTTCGCGGTAACGCGTGTCGAACAGAGCGTCTTCGCCGAGCGCGCCTTGATCGAGCAGCGCGCGCATCTTCGCCTGTACCAGGGCCGCCCCGTCAATGGCGGCCGCGCCAGCCACCACCAACGGCGAATCGCCTTCGAGCTGCGCCGCGGCGCCGTCCTTGGCGCAACGTTGCCGCTGTGCGGCAACCGCCTCGGAGGCCAGCGTGAAATGCCCCAGTGCGCGACCCAGTTCGGCGACGTGGGTGCGGATCGATTCAGCGGCCACAGTCAGTTGTTCTGATGCCGCAGCGCTGCGTTGCGTGCCGCCACTGATATCGTCGATGACCGTCGTGATGTGCCCGATGCCACCGGCCTGCTCGCTGTTCGCCGCGTTGATCGCGCCGACCAGCTCGGATGTCTGCCTGACCGTCGGCACGATGGCTTCGATCGACGCCCCGGCTTCTTGCGCCTGCTTCAGCGAACTGGCGGCCAGCGCGACGATTTCGCTGGCCGCCAGCTGCGTGCGTTCGGCGAGCTGGCGCACTTCGCTGGCAACGACTGCAAAACCGCGCCCGTGGGCGCCGGCGCGCCCGGCTTCGATGGCGGCGTTGAGCGCCAACAGGTTGCTCTGCTCGGCGATGTCGTTGATCACCGAGATGCGCTCGGCGATGCGCTGCATATTGGCCACTGTATCGTTCACCGCCGCGGCGCCTCGCTCGGCGCGCGCAGCGGCGTCGGCGGCCAACGCGGCGGTCTGCCGGGCGTTGCCGGCGGTGTCGCGGATCGTGGCCTCGAATTGCTGCATGGTGGTCGATGTCTCGACCACGGAGCGCGTCTGCGTGACCGCGTCGCGCGCCAGCGACTGCGACGCGCTGCGGATTTCTGGAGCTATGCGGTGCAGTGCCTCTGCCGCCATCTGCACCTCGGCCAGCGCCTGGTTGACCTTTTCCACCAGTGCTCGCAGCGCGCCGAATACGCTGTGCGGGTTGGATGCGGCGCCGACCAGGCGCAGTGTCAGGTCGCCATCGGCCGCCTCGCGCGTCAGGCGCAGCAGCTCTGCGGGCTCGGCGCCAAGCACGCGGCGCAACGCCCGCCAGCTGCCGATGCCCAGAAGCACCGCGATGGCCGCCGATGCCAGCGCGTAAACCGCGCCCACCATGGGTCGGTCCAGGGGGCCCAGGTGCAACGCCACTGCGCCGGCATAGGCGATGTTCAGCGCGGCGAGCAACCCGAATGCGGCGGCAAACAGCAGGCGGACGTCCCGCGTCGCAACGATTTTGGGCATGCGTGTCTCCAATGCGTGCCGACCGGTCACGGGAGATGATTCCGGGACCGGCGGGCCAGGCGGCGTGCGCAGCGGAAATCAGGCTGCGGCCGGGACAGGCGCGGTCAGTGCCGCTCCGAGCTTGGCTGAGGCGAAGCCAAGGGCGGCGCCGACGACCATCGAGACGGCTACCGCCACCAGGGCGTTGGAAAGTGTCGCCGAGGTCAGCGCCGGAAGCGCCAGCGCGTTCTTGGTCTGGAGGAAGAAGGCTGCGGTTCCGGCGTACCCGTAGAAACTGGCCGGAATGTTGGACAGTGGCTTGATGTGTGCCGCCAGGCACACTGCAAGCACGGTCAGTCCCACGACCAGCGCGGCCCAACCTGGCAGGGTTAGCACGCCTGCGAGAGGGACAGACAGGATCACCACCGCAGCGACCCAGGCTGCCACGGCACCGAAGAGGTTGCACACCACGGTGCTCTTGAGCGCTGCGGCATTGCCGCCGCTGTGGAAGAAGCAGGCCCAAGCGAGGAAGGCAGCCCAGATGGGCAAACCCAGGTGAAGGCAGGCGAACGTTGCCAGGGCGCCGAGGATGGCGATGCTGACGGAAAGCGCAACGAGTTGCGGCATGGGTTGTCTCCTGAATGTTGTTTCTTGAATTGGGCTACCGCGCCCGGAAGCCGAAGCAACATCCAAAATCCCTGTCGCGGGCAACATCGAATTGTGCTTCGGCGACGAGATGGGAATCACGTTCCGTGCCAGCGCCTTCCGCGCGCGGATGTGAAGATTTGTCGTTGTTAATCAATGTGTTGGCGCGGTGCTAAGGGTTTTTACGGGCCTCCGGCCTACCCAGCAGGGGCATCTCGGCGATGTCGCGCGCGTCGCTTTGCGCGACATATGGCGCAAATTGCGCCGAAGCCTCCCTCCGTGACCTCCATGGGTGTTGTCCCTCGAGTGCATCCGTGCACCGTTCCAGCCGCGGGACACCCGCGGGATGGCCGAAACCCAGTTGGCAAGGCTTGAGGGTCTTGAAAGAGCTCAGGGCACAACGGCTCAGCGTTGAGCGCAATCGTGCATTAGCCACGCACGGGCAGCGGTCGGCGTTGGCACTTCAGCGAACGATGCGGCAGCGCATTCATCGCGCCGAGGGCGCGGACCGCTCGTAGCCTTCGCCGCGATGCCCTTGCGCCGTTGTGTCGGTTGGAGGTCGTGACCGACCGTAATGCGGTTGACGTTTGCTCGGATCATGACCGGATCGCCAATCTACCGAAACTCCGGGGGCCAATCGTTCAAGTTGCGGCGCTGCGCTTGCGCGGCGTGCTCTTCTGGACGGGCTTCAGTGCGCTGCTGGTCATCGCGTTGTGTCTTGTTTCGACGACTTCAGCGCCCCGATGTTCAGCGCGAGGAACTGTTCCAGTCCCTCCACGGCCTTGTTACTTAGCGCAAATATAGTTTCCAGCTGCGATTTCTGTGCGGCGATCAGTTGCTCAGTGGGCATCATCAAAGGCTCCTTTCAGTGAGCAGGACAAGACGGACAAACAGCACGAAGCTGGCGAAATAGCAAAGCGGTTAGCCAGTGACAATCCAGGTGCGCGCTGATGCGTTACATTTTTTGCGCCACACACGACATACTGTTGGCTCCCTGGAATTACCGGGCGTTTGTCTTGAACTTGTCGTGGCGACCGGACGATTCGACTAATTCACTCGCTGCTCGGGGGCGGGGCCGGCATTCAAATGCATTTCGATGGCGGTGCGGGTGGCGGCGTCACATCGGCGTGTCGCGCCGTCCGCAGTCGCGACTATCATCAGCGGCAGCGTTCATTCTACGCACATATCTCAATATCTATAGCTCATGGATCAACTTCTCGCTCGAATTGCGCAATCGCTGTCGAGCTCAAAAAGCCTTGAGCAGCTCACGCGCACGCTCCTCGAATTACTCGAGGAAGTGTCCGGGTTCGAGTCGACATACCTGACGCAAATCGACTTCGGAAAAAATGTCCAGCACGTGCTGTTTTCGAGGAACAGCGCGAGGCTGACCATCCCTGAAGGGCTCAGCGTGGCTTGGGGGGATACCCTGTGCAAGCGTGCACTGGACGACGGCCTGCGCTACGCCGCCGATGTGTCTGAGCGATGGGGGGATTCCGCAGCCGCCCGTGATCTGGGCATCAAGACCTACACGAGTGTTCCTGTGCGAACTGGCGATGGGGCGCTCTATGGAACGTTATGCGCGGC
>JAKAHP010000005.1 GCA_021825505.1 Pseudomonadota bacterium | reverse complement strand
CCACGGTGCACAGCGCGGTGTTGCCGGCGACGGTACCCGACAGGGCGACGGATTTCTTCGGCTTGAAGCCGGCGGCGGTTTCGGTCATGGCGGTCTCCTTGGGATGGCGTGGTCTTGTGTTTACTTGCGCGTCGCCGCGAACACGGCGTCGAGGCGCTGTTCGTAGTCGTGGTAGCCGATGCGGTCGTACAGCTCCTCGCGGGTCTGCATCTGGTCGATGATCGTACGCTGCGTGCCTTCGCGCCGCAGCGTCTCGTAGACCATTTCGGCGGCCTTGTTCATCGCGCGGAACGCGCTCAGCGGATACAGCGCGATGGCCACGCCGACCGACGCGAGCTCGTCGCGCGTGAACAGCGGCGTCTTGCCGAATTCGGTGATGTTGGCCAGGATCGGCACGCCGAGCTCGTCGACGAAGCGCTTGTAGGTGGCCAGGTCGGGCACCGCCTCCGCGAAGATGCCGTCGGCACCGGCCTCGACGCACAGCCGCGCGCGCTCCAGCGCCGGCTCCACGCCTTCGACGGCGAGCGCGTCGGTGCGCGCCAGCAGGAAGAAGTCGGGGTCGGTCTTGGCGTCGGCGGCGGCGCGCACACGATCGGCCATTTCGGCGGCCGGAACGATTTCCTTGCCCGGACGGTGGCCGCAGCGCTTGGCGCCGACCTGGTCCTCGATGTGGCAGCCGGCGGCGCCGAACTTGATCAGGCTCTTGACCGTGCGCGCGATGTTGAACGCGCTCGGGCCGAAGCCGGTGTCGATGTCGACGATCAGCGGCAGATCGCACACGTCGGTGATGCGGCGCACGTCGGTCAGCACGTCGTCGAGCGTGTTGATGCCCAGGTCGGGCATGCCCAGCGAGCCGGCGGCGACGCCCCCGCCCGACAGATAGATCGCGCGGTAGCCGGCGCGGCGCGCGAGCAGCGCGTGGTTGGCGTTGATCGCACCGATCACCTGCAGCGGCGATTCGGCTTTGAGCGCGGCGCGGAAGGCAGCTCCTGGAGTCGTCATGGCTATTCCTCGAAGGTCGGACCGGCCATGCATTGCAAACCGCGTGCCAAACCGCGCGCCGTGCGCGCGGCGCGCCGCCGCCGACCTCGCGCATGCCGCCCAAGGCCGCGCCGGCGCAGGAAAACCGCGCGGCGCACGCGTGCCGGGGGCGACGCGAACCCGGCACGCGCGCGCGCCGTCGGCGGCCGCCTCGTTCCGATCATGGAACGTTTCGGTTCCGCGTTTCAGACCATGAAACGCGCCGGGCCGGTCGACACGCCCCGGCCCGGGCCCGCGTCAGGACGGTGGCAGCGGCCGATAGATCACGTACACCACCCGATCCATCGTCAAGGTCGTCTTGCTGACCTTGGACAGCCGCTCGATCGTCATGCTCATCGCACCGTCGTCATGCCAGCGCGGGCAGGCCACGCGGAAATTGACGTTATCGGGCTCGGGGCGACCGATGACCGCATAGCGTGGCGCCGATACGCCATCAGGCTCGCTGCGCGCGATCACCATCGCGATGCGCTCGCGCTGCGGCAGATCGGCAAAGCGCATCGGCCTCGGCAGCGCGATCAGCGCGCTGCCGACCTGCGAGTTGTCGAGGCTGGGATCGTCGATGCTCTGCTCGATCGCGGCGCGCACATCGCCGCAGGGCGCTTGCAACGGGCGGTAAGTCAATCCCAGCGTGTTGCGCCAGATGTCGTCGAAACTGGCGCCGTCCCGCGCCGGAATATAGGCGTTGATGGTCGATTGCGCCTCCGTCTGCCGCGCGTCGTGGGAGCCGTTGAAATACTTGATGTGGAGCATCGCCATGCGCACCGCTTCAAGGCTTGATGCCGTCTCCAGCGGCGTCCCCTCCCACTGCGCCACCGCTTGCACCCCAGGATCCCGGTAGCCAGCGCCCAAATGCGCTGCCATGGGTTTGAGCGGGGCGAGCGAGCGTGGCCGCAGCTCGCGCCCCGTCCCCCGGTTATCGTGCAGATCGCTCAGGTTGCCGCGCTCCTCGCTGGCGAAACGGCCGCGGTTGATCTTGCCCTGCGGATCGCGACGCTGAGCGGCGCTCTGAACGGCGAGCCGCTTCGGCTCCGGCTGAGTCGCGTGCACCGCCTGCTCGTGGATCGGCTTCGCCTGCTTGAGGATCGACTTCAGCTTGGGCTTCGGCTGAGTCGCGTGCACCGCCTGCTCGTGGGTCGGCTTCGCCTGCTTGAGGATCGACTTCAGCTTGGGCTTCGGCGTGCGCTGCGTCTCTTGCATCGCCCGCTGGTGGGCCTGCTTCGCCTGCTCGACGAGTTGTTCCATTGTCACCCTGGCGTGCTCGGATTGCTCGAGCCACTCCAGCTTCCACGCGCCGGTCTGGTACGGATCCCTGCGCTCGCGCTTGCGCTCACCTGCTTCCCGGGCGTGCCGCTGCGCCATCAGCTTCGCGTCGAGCTGCCAGGCGAGCACGGCCGCATCCTGGCGGTCGGGATGCTTCAGCACCCGCGTAGGCGGCACGCGCAGTATGTCGCGCGGGTCGCTGAAGTCGAGCGAGCTGAAGTCGAGCAAGCTCAGCTGGTTGCCGGGCAGCGGCGTGATCTGGCGCGGCCGGCCCTGCGCGCCGCCGGCACAGGCGTCGTCCAGCGCCAGCACGAACAAGGCCAGCGCCATCCCGGCGACCAGCGGCACGCGCCGCTTGCGCGGCGAGCTCGATGCGATTGAAAGCATGGTGCAGATCCTTATGTCACGGATCCCGCACGGCGCGGGATCCTGTTCTTTAGAGGAGCCTCATGCCTTGCGTTCCTGCACCTCGTTTTCGCCTGGCCTATGCGCGGCGCAGCCGTTCATCAGAGGCGCGTGAGCGCCTCCCCCCGCCGCGTCAGTACAACGCGCGCGGCCGATAGATCACGTACTCCACCTGATCCATCACCAGCCTGGGCTCCTTCATCGTGCGCAGGCGCTTTGTGCTCAGCCCCATCGTCCCGTCAGGACCCCATTTCGCCGTCAAGACCGAGTACTCGGCGTCATCCGGCTGGAGCTTCGCCGCCACCACGTAGCGCGACGTGGTGGCGCCGCCCGGCTCGCTGCGTGCGACCACCGCGACTATGCGATCGCGCTGCGGCAGGTCGGCAAAGCGCATCGGCCGCGGCAATGCGATCAGTGCGCTGTCGAGCGTCGCCGTATCGAGGCTGGTGTCGTCGATGGCCTGGTCGATCCTGGCGCGCAGATTGCCCTCGGCGACCATCGGCAGCGTGCGGTAGCCCAAGCCCAGCGTGCCGCGCCAGACCTGATCGAAACTGGCCGACGCATGCCCCTGACCAACCGCGCCGGCAAAGGTGCGCGCCTGCTGGTACCACGGATCGCCACGACCATGCAGGTAGGCGATGCTGCGCAACACCATGCGGACCGCCTCCGCGCCCGAGGTGGTGGCCACCGGCTTGTTGCGCCACAGCACCACCGGCCGCGGCGCATCGCCAGCGCGGGCGCCTTCTCCTTGCGCAACGACGCGTCGCGGGGCGCGCTTCGGCTGGCGCGCATCAACCGCTTGCGCCGCATGCGAGCGAAGATCGAGCACACTGCCGCTTTCCTCGTCGCCAAACGGTGCGCGAACGACCTTGGTCTCCAGCTTTTTCCGCTGCTTTGCGCGCTGCTGCGCGAGCGTCGACGGCTGGACCGCGCGCATCATGCGTTCGAACCGAGCTTCTTCCTTCCTGATCTTCGACTTCAGCAGTGCATGCGCATATTCGGGATGCTCGACCCGCGCCCGCGCCACCGCCGGCGCGTCGCGCAGGAACGGGTCCTTGAACTGCGCCTGGCGCAAGCTCTCGGCTTTCGCTCGCCTGCGCGCCAATTGTTCATCGTGGTGCTGCTGCGCGCGCTCAAGCGCGGCACGCTGGTCTTGCGCCACCGCCGGCGCGTCGCGCAGGAACGGGTCCTTGAACTGCGCCTGGCGCAAGCTCTCGGCTTTCGCTCGCCTGCGCGCCAATTGTTCATCGTGGTGCTGCTGCGCGCGCTCGAGCGCGGCACGCTGGTCTTGCGCCAACGGCGGCGCGTCGCTGGCGCAGGCCTTGTCCTGTGCCAGGGTGAACAGCACCATGCCGCACACTGCCAGGGCCAAGCCACCGGTCAGGCGAGCACGTCGCATGCGTGGAGCATTCGAGTCAGGAGTGGGCATGATCACGATCCTTCTTTCAATGATCCAGCGAAATGCTTGATCTATTGAATTAGATCTGGTTTCAGCACCCAGTTCCCGAGCTCCGTTTCATCTGGCTCAGCTCGAACGCATTGCAGCATCAGATGCAGGTGAGCGGCGCGGCACGCCGCGCCACCCCGCCTCAGGCGACGTGGAACGACGACATCATGCAGTTGTCCTCGTGCTCAAGCACGTGACAGTGGTAGACGTAATGGCCACTGTAGCCGGGCGGAAACCAGACCAGCAACTCGGCCACGGTGTTCGACGGAATCAGCGCGGTGTCCTGGCGCGCGATGCGGTCGAGCGGGTCGGCGGCCAGCGCGCGGAACTGCCCGCCGTCGAGCACCCAGCGGCGCAGCACGACGAACTGCACCAGATGCACGTGGAACGGGTGCATGTCGGGTCGGTCGTCGTCGAGCGACAGCGGCTGGTCGTTGCCGATGTTGGCCACGTACCAGCGCTCGTAGGTCCCGGCGCGCGCGCGTATGGTCGGCTCGTGCAGCCGCGGATAGGCGTGCGTGAGCGCGATGTCGGGCGCGTCGGCGCGCGCGAAGAAGGTGCCGCGCGCCACCGTGTAGGCGACCTGCGCGGCGCTGGGCGCCCCGGGCCGGGGGTCGGCGCGCGCGGCCAGATCGACCGCGAAGGGCAGCCGCCATTGCGGGCCGTGGCCGCCGCCGGGCAGCAGCTCGAAGATCTGCACGTCGTTCCAGCCCGGCCAGCCCGGCGCCACCTCGACTTCGCCGGCGTCGTCGCCGACCGTGTTGCTGATCAGCAGGATCAGACGGTTCGGCCCGAACGGCACGCCCCCGCGCGCGCCCAGCGAGCGCCCGTCCCAGACGTAGTCGTCGTCGGACGCCACGGCCGGCAGCAGGCGCTCGAGCTCGGCGTGCCAGGGCTTCGCCGCGGCGGGCGCGGCGCCCTCGACATCGATTTCCGCAACCCCGGCGCGGCCGTTGCCGAGCACCCGGTACAGCGTCGCGTCGAGCTCGGTGTGCGTCGCCTGCGACGGCGCCAGCACCGACGCGGCGTAGGTCGAATAGATGTCCTCGGGCCGCTCGGCGCTGGACTCGGCGAACGAGCGCAGCGCGACGTTGACCAGGCGCAGCCGGCGCACGCCGCTCGGCAGACCGGCAAGATCGACGACCAGGTCGCGGCGCTGCGCCGGCGCGATCACCACGGTGTCGGTGGCGGCCAGCGCGAGCGGGCGCGCCAGCAGGCCGCCGTCGCTGCCGATGATGCGCAGCCGGTCGCTCCACCAGACGCGGCCGCGGCCGCGCCGCAGCGCGTCGACATCGCACAGCGCCAACGCCACGGTGCGCGCATTGCAGCCGTTGAGCACACGCAGCCGCCACGCACGCGGCGCCAGCGCCAGGCGCGCCGGCGGGCGGCCGTTGACGAACAGGCGATCGCCGAGAAACTCGGGGCGGCCGTTCGGCCCCGCATCCGGCGTGCCGGCATCGAAATCGAACCCGGTCCCGGCAGCGTTCAGGATGCGATCCTGGATCACCAGCACGCGCTCCTGCGCGGTGCCGCCGAGCGCGGCCAGCACCGCGTCGTCGGCCGCGTCGCGGATGAAGTACAGCCCGGCCAGTCCGGCGTGGACATGCGGGCCGGTATGGTCCATCGCGTGATCGTGGTACCACAGCAGCGTCGCGCGCTGGTCGTTCGGGTAGTGACAGCTGTGCTCGCGCGCGAATCCGTAGGGGTTGTCGGCCAGTCCGATCGGCACCAGCGGCCAGCCGTCGCTCTCGAGCGCGCGTGCCGCCTCATGCCCCTGCACGCGCGCACCGTGCAGATGGGCGACGATGCCCACGTCCGATTGCGCGGCGATGCCGCCGCACGAGCTGGTGTCCAGCGGCGACAGCCCCGGCGGCACCGGCATCGCGCCCTGGTGGGCAGGCAGCGCGTTGCGGTATGTGACGCGGCACGGCAGCGCGCGGCGCTGCTCGATGGTGGGCCCGAGATAGTTGGCCAGCGGCGCGTCACTCACGGCACCGCTGCAATACACCCAGGCATTCGCGACCCGGGGTGCCGGCGCCTCGCCCAGCTGCACGCTGCGCGCCTGCACCGACAAGCTCAGCTGCGCACCGCGCAGCGGCTCGACGGCCGCCGACGCAGGCGACCGTGCCAGACTGGGCAGGCCCGGCAACAACCCGACGCCGGCGGCACCGACCCAACGGAAAAAGCGACGCCGCCCCAAGCGCGCCACCGCAGCGGAATCCCCGTCCTCGCCGTCGCCACCCAACACGGATTGCATGGTTGCGTCTCACGCTCACCAAAATACCATTATCGTAGCGTGGTATTTAGCGCGTGGTGCGCCGCGGCGGGCGCCACACGCGCATCCGTGCAAGCGCGACGCGAGCCGCCACCGAGTTCGTATCAAGACGGCGCTTGTGTCCGATAGACCACGAACTCCACGTGACTCATTTCCACGGGCGGGGCGCCGACCCTGTACCGCGTAACGGCTTTCATGTCCAGCTCGCCGTTCTCCTTCGGGTCCAGATAGAGCATTCTGAGCTTGGTGTCGCTGTGCCGGACGCGTCCCGCGATCGCGTAGCGTGGCTCGGACGCATTGTCCGGCGTGCTGCGCGCAATCACCAGGGCGATGCGCTCGGGCTGCGGCAAATCGGCGAAGCGTATCGGGTTTGGCAACGCCATCAGCGCGCTGCCGACCCTCTTGGTATCGAGGCTGGCATTGTCGATCGCCTGCTCGATGACCTCGCTGATATCGGAACCTTCCTCGAACTCCAGCTCCCGGTAGTCCAACTCCAGCACGTCGCCCCAGATGTTGTGAAAGCTGGCCTGCACCGGCGTGGCGAGGTGCTCCTTGAACTCCATGAACTCCTTGAACAATTGATGCGCATGCGGCACCCTCGGATCCGCCGGGCCGTTGTATCCCCCGAGAACGAACAATGTCATTTGCACCGCGCGGAGGCTCGACACGGTAGGCATCGCCTGCCCATTCCACAACGCCACCGGCGCTGCGGCAAGTTCGGCATGGGCATCGCGCAACGTTCCTGGTCCCCCCAGCCCCACCCCGGCGCCGTTCCCCTGATCGACCGATGGCCGCTGGAGGTCGAAGCCCGCCTTGGCGAAGTTGTCCCCAGGCCGTCGATCCCTTTCGATCCGCCGCGGACTCTTGACCCTTGCCTCCTTGGCGTATTTGTCGATGCGAGCGTCGCGGGCCTGGATGGCGGCGCCAAGGCGGGCAAACTCATCGTCAAGGTGCATCTTGCGGACGGGCTTCTCAAGGCTGCGAGGCTTGTCAGCCTTCTTGCCGGCACCGTGGCTCGGCGCGCCGTGGAGGTCGTTCTTGTCGACGGGCACGACCTGCCCATGCTCATTCAGCCTGTAGGAAGGCTTCTGCTGCGACAACTTCTCAGCTTGTATGCGTTGGGCCCGCGCGCGTTGGGCGTCAACCTGTCTGGCAGGCACAGCGTGTACTTGCTTACCCTCGACAACCGGCCACATTTTCTCAGCGCGAGCTTGAGCAAGCAGAGCCTCGTGAGACTTCCTGGAGTTCACCAGGCTCTCGAGTCGAGCGTCGTACCGCCGTCGAGGCTTCTGCGCTGGTGGGATCAGGTCATTCACAGCGCTGGCAAGCGCATCGTTCATCCCCAATGGCGGGGGATCCACGTGATCTTCACCCTGGCCAAGCGGCGCGTTGCCAGCCCCGGTTTGTGCCGCGCCCACATCGATCGCCACACCCCCGAACATCGCCGCGGCGATGCACGCCGCCAGCGGCGCACGCGTCCAGCGTGCAGCTTTGCAGTCCCTCATCTTCCAAACTCCGTCTCGTCTCGTCAGTCGCGAGGGGCAACGCCCCACCGCCTCAGGAGCCGAAGACACCAGCGTGACGCCGATCACCCTCGACAGACTCCGCAAAACGCTGAATCCATGGCGTTTGATTCGACTGATCGGAGTGGTTCCCAGCGGGTTGTTTCAATCGCGTCAAGCCGTGCTCAATTCGGCCGGATCACCCTGGCGCCCGGCGCTGTGCAAGGGTCGCTTCGACCGCGTGGCACCTGACGCGTGGCGCCCCGCAGCGGGCGCCACGCACGGCGCTGTGAGGTGTTACGCGTCGTCCTCCGGACGATAGATCACGTATTCGATCCCCCTTAGGTTCAGAGTGCCGGCACTGCAGTCATCAGACCACGGAATCAGTTCGTTCGTGGCTTTTGATATGAACCCCGCGGGCGCTGTGAATTGCCCGTCGCGCGTATAAGTCACGACGACGTGGCGCGGCTGATTGGGGTTCTCGCTGGAAGCGCGCGCAACCACCGCAGCGATCCGGCCAGGGTGCGGCAGGTCGTTGAACGACGCAGCCGGCTCCTTGAGCTTCACGGCAAGATGCGCGAGGGCGTCGTCGCCATCGACGAGCCCGGCACTGAATTCATTGCCCGTCACGATAGCCCACATGCCGTCGAGCGGCTCGTTCGCGCGTCCCTCGATAGTCAGCTTGTCTCGGAGACCTTGCAGCACTTGATTTGTGTCTGACCCCTTGGCCGGGCCGAGCGACGACTGACAGTCTTCGCACCGCAGCAAGACCTCCATCACGTCCATCGCATCAAGGCTCGCCAATAGAGCATCCCCACCGGCGTGCTCGGACTGACTCTGAGCGGTGGGTGACTGCTCGCCATCTTGCTTGCTGCGAATATCGTCACTTATCTGGCCCAAGGCCCCGAAGGCCGGGTCGTGCAGGACGCTTGGCAGCTGAACCTGCAACTGACCCGGTTGCCCCGGCCCGGCGCCGTACGCTTCGCCGGTGCCTACGCCCGGAGCGAAGAAGCCCCCACCGCCGTTGAGGGGATGCTCAAGCACTTGAGCCAGCACCGGTTTTTTCAGGCCCCCGAGCCTCGGGGCGGCCATGTATTTGTCGATGCGAGCAAGCTCACGGACATACTTCACCGTGCGCACTTCCTCGCGCTTGCGCCGCTCCGCAGCGTAATCGCGAGGCTTGCCAGCCTTCTTGCTGGCACCGTGGCTCGGCGCGCCGTGGAGCTCATTCTGGTCGACGGGCACGACCTGCCCATGCTCATTCAGCCTGTAGGAAGGCTTCTGCTGCGACAACCTCTCACTTAGCTCGCGCTGGGCCCGCGCGCGTTGGGCGTCAACCTGCCTGGCAGGCACAGCGCGTACTTGCTTACCCTCGACAACCGGCGGCTTTTTCTCAGCGCGAGCTTGAGCACGCAGAACCTCGTGAGACTTCCTGGAGTTCACCAGGCTCTCGAGTCGAGCGTCGTCCCACTTTCGAGGCTTCTTCGCTGGTGGGATCAGGTCATTCGCAGCGCTGGCATGCGCATCGTTCATCCCCAATGGCGGGTGATCCAACAGATCTTCACCCTGGCCAAGCGGCGCGTTGCCAGCCCCGGTTTGAGCCGCGCCCACATCCATCGCCACACCCCCGAACATCGCCGCGGCGATGCACGCGGCCAGCGGCGCACGCGTCCAGCGTGCAGCTTTGCAGTCCTTCATCTTCCAAACTCCGTCTCGTCACGTCAGTTGCGGGTGGCTACGCCACACCGGCTCATGGGCCGAAGACACCGGCGTGACACCGATCTGCCTCGACAGATTCAACAAAACGATGAATCTATGGAGTTTGATAGAACTGACCTGCGGAGTTCACTGTGGCTTGTTTTAATCGCGTGAAACCGTGCTTAATTCGGATCCACGGCGGCCAGCGCACAGGCATACCCCGAGCCCTTGCTGCTGCAGGTGACACGGCACGGCAGCGCGCTGTGCCGATTTACACGTCGCGCAGCGGGCGGTAGATCACGTATTCGACCTGGCGCATGAACAAATCGTTGTCTTCGAGCACGTCGGGCATGAAATAGCACCAACCAAAGTCGTGTGACATAACCCCCAGGGGAAAAAGATCGTCCCCTCAGGTGACAAGGTCGCGAAGATGTAGCGTCGGTAATCGTCATTCCAGCCTGGAACACGTGCGACCACCGCAGCGATCCGCTCGCGTTGCGGCAGGCTTTGCAAGGGCGCGCCCCCATCGACGAGCTGGATCGCAATCGTCTGGTCGCCGAGGTCGCCACGGGCGAGTTGTCGACCCCGGTTTGTGCCGCGCCCACCTCGATCGCGACACCCCCGAACATCGCCACGGCGAGGCACGCGGTCAGCGGCGCACGCGTCCAGCCTGCTGCTTTGCAGTCCTTCACCTTCCCAACTCCGTCTGGTCACGTCAGTCGCGGGAGGCTACGTCACGCCGGCTCAGGGGCCGAAGACACCAGCGTGACGCTGTTCACCCTTTATAGATTCAACAGGGTGCTGAATCCTTGGAGTTTGATTCGACTGATCGGAGTGGTTCCCAGCGGGTTGTTTCAATCGCGTCAAGCCGTGCGCAAGCCGCTGCTCGCATCGTGTTGACCAGCGCCTGCACCTGGGGGCAGGTCGCGGCGCCGGCTGCTGCTCGCGCGCTGCGCGGCACGCACCCGCGCAGGTGCCGTGCCCTCGCGAGCAGGCTGTCAAAGCGTGCCGGGATAGGCTCCACCATCGAGCAGGAAGACCACCTCCGTGACCTCGACGCCGCAGCGCTCGCGCAGCTCCCGCGCAGTCGCCGCCAGCGCGTCGGCACCGCGCGCGATCAGGGTCAGATGGCCCCCCTCGGCCGCCAGCGCCAGCGTACAGGCGCGCCCCAGACCCTTGCTCGATGCGCACACCAGTGCCCGGCGCCCGGCGATGCCCAGATCCATGTCTTCTCCTCGTCGTGGCCGGCGCGCGTTCGCGCTCACCCAGATAGCACCAGCCGCCCTCGGGCAAGTCCAGCGCATCCAGGCGCAAGCCGCCGATAGCGACCCGCTGCAATGCGACGCAGTGGTTGCCGGCCGCGGCGAGCATGCGCCTGACCTGATGTTACTTGCCCTGTTCGAGCGTGATCGCGCCTGGCGTGAGCGCGCCGATGGTCAGCCTCGGCGCCGTCTTGCGCCTGGCCATCCACCCCTTGCTCGCGCCCATCGCTGCGCTCATCAGTCCGGCGCCGGTTCAGATACCAAAGTCCGGAACGAACGCCAGTGTTCTGGCGCCCTGTAGACCGCCACTCGAACGTTGCTGATTCGCTCGATGTCGACACGCACCGGAGAAGTCTCCGGCTCGTTCAACATCTCGTTCGCGTCCATCGAAGCGCCGGACAGCTCCGAATTTATCTGGGACATGCCATCCACGACCCACCCGGTGTAGTCCTGGGTGACCGCGTGACGCACCGCGATGAACGGGGCATTGCTGTCCACAGGCTCGTCGACGCGAGCGATCAACCCTTCGATCAAGTACCGATGGTAGGGCGGCACCCTTCGCAGCCCTGGTTCGAAAAGAACAGTGCAGCTTTGCTCACTGTCCCAGCTCAACGCGCATGCCGCAGGGATGCCGCCGGCAGACTCGGCTTCATCCGGGGTCACGACCACGGCCTTCGGCATGTCCTTGGAGCTCGGGGCCCGCGGCAGACCTGCGCGCAGACGCAAGAAATCCATGGCGTGCGAGGACGACAGGCAATGCTGATCGGTGATCCCGAGCGCGTTCGCGGTGAATCTGCTCGATACCGCCTGAACGGCTCCAGCGCCGGGCAACTCACGGTGATCGGCGTTAGCCGAGGGCGCTTGGTACGCAGGCTTGATTCCAGAATCAGGCTGGTAACGC
Organism: Pseudomonadota bacterium; assembly: GCA_021825505.1. Classification (GTDB taxonomy): domain Bacteria; phylum Pseudomonadota; class Gammaproteobacteria; order Burkholderiales; family Burkholderiaceae_C; genus Thiomonas_A. The sequence continues at coordinate 21,028 of JAKAHP010000005.1, read as the reverse complement.
TTCCTACTTTCCGCCAGGTGCTTGATGCGATCCTCATCCACCTTTCGAGGCTTGTGCGTCACGCGTCGGGCGATGGTCTTTTCAGCAGCGCCGTACTGCGCATACGCACGCGGAGCGACGCGTCCCTTTCCGTCGGCGCCACGGAGAACAGGCGTCATCCAGTAAGGCTCATTGGAGTTTTGCTTTTGCGCAGGCTGCCGCTGACCCCACTTGGGTCTGGTGTCAACCTTCCTGGCGGCAGCGTCGTGCTGTGCCTGCCCAGTCCGAGTGTCGGGCTGCGCCCGATGCTTCGGCTGCGCCAACCACTCAAGGTATTTCTGGTCGTACCCCTTGCGTGGGGCGTCAACCTTGCCGGCTTGGCCAGCGCGTGCCCGCTCGTTGCGCGCGGCGTGCAGCTTTGCACCGGGCTTGTCCGCAGCACCCGCACGCCGCTTGCCCTGCGGATTCTGCCGCTCCGCATGCGGCTGCTTCAGCAGCGGGAGCTGCGCCGGATCGTATTTCCCCGGTCCGGCCGCCAGGCGCTTGGTTTTCCCAGTGCCCGAGGCACGCCCCACCTCGCTCTCGGAATGGCCCTGATCCGAGAATTCGAATTCGATCCCATCCATCGACTGGTGCCAACCGGCGAGGGAGCGGTCAGGGTCGACGCGGCGCGACACAGGCGACAGGTCGCAGTTGAATTTCACGTCTTCATCATCCAGCGATGATGCGTTCTGGCTCGTCCCGGTTCCCGCCGCGCGCACCTCGGTCGTCACACCACCCAACATCGCCACGGCGAGACACGCGGCCAGCGGCGCACGCGTCCAGCGTGCTGTATTGCAATGCTTCATGGTCCAAACTCCGTCTCGTCACGTCAGTCGCGGGTGGCAACGCCCCGCCACCTCAGGAGCCGAAGGCACCAGCGTGACGCCGATAACCCTCGACAGATTCCGCAAAACGCTGCATCTATGGACTTTGATAGACAGGTTCGGAGTGGTTCCCTGGGGATTGTTTCAATCGCGTCAAGCCGTGCTCAATTCGGATTTCCGGCGGCCAGCACCGGCGCACAGGTCGGCCGGTTCGCGTCGCATCTGACGCGTGGCGCCCCGCGGCGGGCGCCACGCGCAGCGCCGTGCCGGCTTACACGTCGTCCTGCGGTCGGTAGATCACGTATTCGATTTCACCCAGATGGGTATCTGGCTCGAATTGGATCGCGTCAGCCTGCTGAATCTGCTTTCCAGTGGGCCCTGACACGCTCCACCCGGGCAGAATAAAGTGCCCGTTGCGCAAAAAAATGGCGACGATGTAGCGTGGGCGATCGTGGCTCCAATGCTCACCGTGTGCGACCACCGCCACGAGCCGATCACGTTGCGGTAGGTCATGCAGCACCACGGGCTCCTCACCGTAGAGTTCACTCGCCACCGCCCCGCTTCGCACGCCCCTGGAAGCGAGCCGATTTTCAAACTGCCCAAAGTCCCGGGGCCCTTTGACCTCCGTAAGAATGAAGCAGTTGCCCGAGACCTCCTCCCACAACGCACCGACCGTCTTGTGCCTGGTCTCCTCCTCGGTCAGCGCGCCGAGCCTCTCCAGCGCGTCCTTTGACCTTGCATCGGCGTCCGGCCCGAGCACCGTCACAAAGTCCTCGCATTGCAGCAAGACACGCAGCACCTCGCGCGCCCCAAGGTCTGGCAAGTCGACCGCCGCAGGGTTTGCCTCGGAATGCGTCGCGTCGGAATAGCTCGCGTCCGAATACGTCGCGTCGGAGACATCGGCCGCGGCATCAGCGGCATATTGCGCGTTGACAGCCTGCGCCTGGCCGTTCGCCTGGCCGACGCGCGGCAGCTGGATGACGACACCCGCTTTGGCGAAGTGGTCCCTGTACAGTTCACGCGCTTCACCCGGTGTCAGCTTCGAGATGGCCTTGGGCAACGCGCGCTCCGCGTAGGTCATCCAACGCTCCTGGGCAACCTCCAAGGCAGCGCGATCGCGCGCGAGCTCGCCCCTGAGATACCCTTGGCGGTACGAGAGGCTCATGGGGAATCGCGCTTCGCGCCAGTAAGGCTTGGCCGTCTTCCTTGCAGCACCGCGGTCCGGCGTGCTGCTGGCGTCGGCCTTGTCGGCAACGACAACGCGTCCATCCTTATCCAGTTTGTACGCTGGCTTCGGCCGCGCCAACGCTTCAAGTCGATTGGCGCTCCGCGGCCCGCGCTGGGCCAGCGGCTTTCCTGCACCGTCGTTCCGCGCATGTCCCGTCGGCCCTTGTCGCGACGGCTTCGGCGGCTGGAGGCGATCCGGCCGCGCCTCGCCGTGCGCACCACGCAGCTCCCTGCTCCCGGACGGCTCGTCATCCGACAGCACGAAATCGACCGAATCCAAAGGGCTGCGGTTGGTGCTGAAGGCGTCGGCTGAAAGGTAGCGCGGCTCGAGGGGGTGGGTGTCCATGGATTCCCCGTCTTCATCACTCAGCGGTGATGCGTTCTGGCTCGCCCCGGTTCCCGCCGCGCCCACCTCGATCGCGACACCCCCGAACATCGCCACGGCGAGGCACGCGGTCAGCGGCGCACGCGTCCAGCCTGCTGCTTTGCAGTCCTTCATCTTCCCAACTCCGTCTCGTCACGTCACTCGCGGGTGGCTACGTCACGCCGGCTCAGGGGCCGAAGACACCGGCGTGACGCTGTTCACCCTTTATAGATTCAACAATGCGCTGAATCCTTGGAGTTTGACTCGACTGATCGGAGTGGTTCCCAGCGGGTTGCTTCAATCGCGTCAAGCCGTGCGCAAGCCGCTGCTCGCATCGTGTTGACCAGCGCCGGCACCTGGGGGCAGGTCGCGGCGCCCGCTGCTGCTCGCGCGCTGCGCGGCACGCACCCGCGCAGGTGCCGTGCCCTCGCGAGCAGGCTGTCAAAGCGTGCCGGGATAGGCTCCACCATCGAGCAGGAAGTTCTGTCCCGTGACAAAGCCCGCGCTGGCCGAACAGAGGAAGGCGCAAGCCGCACCGAACTCGGCCGGATCGCCCAGACGCCCGGCCGGATTCTCGGCGGCGCGTCGCGCCAGCATCGCGTCGACCGCGACGCCGCTTGCCCGCGCCTGGGCCTGCGCGATCGCCGCCAGGCGATCGGTGGCGAACGGGCCCGGCAGCAGGTTGTTGATCGTGACGTTGTGCCGCACGGTCTTGCGCGCCAGCCCGGCGACAAAACCGGTCAGGCCGCTGCGCGCGCCGTTGGACAGCCCGAGCACGTCGATCGGCGCCTTCACCGCCGCCGAGGTGATGTTGACGATGCGGCCGAAGCCGCGCTCGATCATGCCGTCCACGCTCGCCTTGATCAGCTCGATCGGCGTCAGCATGTTCGCGTCGAGCGCGCGCATCCAGTCGTCGCGGCTCCAGTCGCGGAAATCGCCGGGCGGCGGCCCGCCCGCGTTGGTCACCAGAATGTCGATCGCTCCGGCCGCCCGCAGCGCCGCCGCGCGCCCCTGCGGCGTGGTGATGTCGCCGACCACCTCGGTGACCTCGACGCCGCAGCGCTCGCGCAGTTCCCGCGCAGTCGCCGCCAGCGCGTCGGCACCGCGCGCGATCAGGGTCAGATGGACCCCCTCGGCCGCCAGCGCCAGCGCACAGGCGCGCCCCAGACCCTTGCTCGATGCGCACACCAGTGCCCGGCGCCCGGCGATGCCCAGATCCATGTCTTCTCCTCGTCGTGGCCGGCGCGCGTTCGCGCTCACCCAGATAGCACCAGCCGCCCTCGGGCAAGTCCAGCACATCCAGGCGCAAGCCGCCGATCGCGACCCGCTGCAATGCGACACAATGGTTGCCGGCCGCGGCGAGCATGCGCTTGACCTGATGTTACTTGCCCCGCTCAAGCGTGATCGCGCCGGGCGTGAGCGCGCCGATGGTCAGCCTCGGCGCCGTCTTGCGCCTGGCCATCCACCCCTTGCTCGCGCCCATCGCTGCGCTCGTCAGTCCTGCTCCGATTCAGATACCAAGGTCCGGAACGAGCCCCAGTGTTTTGGCGCCCTGTAGACCGCCGCTGTGACGTTGCTGATTTGCTCGATGCCGACACGCACCGGGGAAGTCTCCGGCTCGTTCGACATCTCGTTCGCGTCCATCGAAGCGCCGGACAGCTCCGCAGATATCTGGGGCATGCCATACACGACCCACCCGGTGTAGTCCTGGGTGACCGCGTGACGCACGAAGATGAACTCGGCATTGCTGTCCACAGGCTCGTCGACGATAGCGAGCAGCCCTACGATCAAGTTCCGATGGTAGGACGGCACCCTGCGCAGCACTGACCCGAAAGTAACAGGGCAGCCTTGGCCCCTGTTCCAATTCGACGCGCATGCCGCAGGGATGCCGCCGACAGACTCGGCTTCATCCGGGGTCAGGATCTTCAGCTCGGCCGTCGCGGCGGGGTCCAGAGCCGAGCTCAAGGCCTGCGGCGAATTTGCGAGCCTAAACAACAAGGGCACGGCTTGCTCGCTCGACAGGCAATGCTGATCGGTGATCCCGAGCGCGTTCGCGGTGAATCTGCTCGATACCGCCCGAACGGCTCCAGCGCCGGGCAACTCACGGTGAGCGGCGTTAGCCGAGTGCGCTTGGTACGCAGGCTTGATTCCAGAATCAGGCTGGTAACGCTTCCTACTTTCCGCCAGGTGCTTGATGCGAACCTCATCCACCTTTCGAGGCTTGTGCGTCACGCGCTGGGCGTTTTGCTGTTCGACGGGAACGACGCGTCCATGCTTATCCAGCTCGTAGAACTTACGCGGCTGCGCCAATTGCCTAATTCGCGACTCGTCGTTCGGCTTGCGCTGGGCGATCGATTTTCCAGGAGCCTCGTGCTGCGCAAGTCGAGCGATCGGCTTTGCCGCAACGTCGTACTGCGCATACGCACTCCGCTCGACGCGTCCCTTGCCGTCGGCGCCGCGGAGAACAGGCTTCTGCCAGTAAGGCTCATTGGAGTTTTGCTTTTGCGCAGGCTGCCGCTGACCCCACTTGGGTCTAGAGTCGACCTTCCTGGCGGCAGCGTCGTGCTGCGCCTGCCCAGTCCGAGTGTCGGGCTGCGCCCGATACCTCGGCTTCGCCAAATTCTCAATGTATTTCTGGTCGTGCCCCTTGCGTGGGGCGTCAACCTTGCCGGCTTGGCCAGCGCGTGCCTGCTCGTTGCGCGCGGCGTGCAGCTTTGCACCGGGCTTGTCCGCAGCACCTGCACGCGGATAGCCCTGCGGCTTTTGGGGGATGTTTTGCGGCAGAGGGCGCCCGGCGCGCGGCAAGTCCGGTTTTTCATCATCCAGCACGCTCCGGAGGTCGGCATTCAGATTGCTGCGAGCCGTCTCGTTCATCTCCGATAACTGGGAGTTCGCCTGTCCCAGGCGCTGGGCGTCCAGCGCTGTATCGCGCGGTCCAGCCTGCGATTGCTCGAGCGAGGTTTGCATCGCTCCCACGTCGATCGCGACACCACCAAACATCGCCGCGGCGATGCACGCGGCCAGCGGCGCACGCGTCCAGCGTGCAGGTTTGCAATGCTTCATAGTCCAGACTCCGTCTCGTCACGTCAGTCGCGGGTGGCTACGCCGCCCAGGCTCAGGAGCCGAAGACACCAGCGCTACGCCGATCATCCTCGACAGATCCAGCAACACGCTGCATCTATCGACTTTGATAAGACTGAACGGAGTAGTTCCCTGTGGGTTGTTTCAACCGCGTCAAGCGCTGCGCAAGCCGCTGCTTGGGTCGTGTGATCGGCGCCGGCAGCAGGCTGTTGAGCGTGACGTTGTGCCGCACGGCCTTGCGTGCCGGCCCGGCGAGGAAGCCGGTCCGGGCGCCGCGCGCCTCAGACCGGCGCCAGCAGCGCGAGTTCGCGCTCGCCCAGATAGCACCAGGCGCCTTCGGGCAGTGCCAGCGCGTCCAGGCGCAGCCCGCCGATAGCGACCCGCTGCAATGCGACACAATGGTTGCCGGCCGCGGCGAGCATGCGCTTGACTTGGTGGTACTTGCCCTGTTCGAGCGTGATCGCGATGCGCTGCGCGTCGACCACCTCGCACCGCACCGCGGCCAGCGGGGCCGGCTCGTCGTGCAGCTGCACGCCGGCCAGCAGCGCCGCGACCAGCTCCGCGCCGACCGGCTCCGCGGTACTCGCCAGGTAATGCTTGGCGACCTTGCGCTTCGGCGACGACTGCGCGTGAATGAACGCACCGTCGTCGGACAGCAGCAGCAGCCCGGTGGTGTCGTGGTCCAGCCGACCCACCGGCTGCACGCCGCGCGCCCGAAGGGGCTCGGGCAGCAGGCCGAGCACGCCGGGGTGGCGGCTGGGACGGCGCGAACACTCGTAGCCCGGCGGCTTGTTCAAGGCCAGGTACACATGCTCGCGATACACCCACGGTTCGTCGAGCAGCGTGAACTGCAAGCCCGCCGTGTCGACCACCCGGTCGGGATCGTCGAACACCTCGCCGGCGATGCGCAGCTGACCGTCAAGGACCCGGAGCCGGCACTGTCGACGCGTGCCGAAGCCTTGCGACTGCAGCATGCGCTCGACACTGAGACGGCTCATCGCGGCGCGCTCCCAGCCGCCCAAGCGCGGGGCGCGAGCGCGATGATGCACAGCCTCGGTGCCGTCTCGCGCCTGGCCGTCCACCCCTTGCTCCCGCCCATCGCTGCACTCATCAGTCCTGCACCGGTTGAGATCCCAAAGCCCGCAACGCACGCCAGTATTCCGGCACGCTGTAGACCGCCAATTCGACATTGCCGATTCGCTTGATGTCGACACGCGCCGGGGTAGTCTCCGGCTCGTTCAACATCTCGTTCGCATCCATCGAAGCGCCAGACAGCTCCGCAGATATCTGGGGCTTGCCATCCGCGACCCATCCGATGTAATCGTTGGCGACCTCATAACGCACCACGATGTACGGGGCATTGCTGTCCGTGGGCTCGTCGACGCGAGCGATCAGCCCTTTGATCGATTCCTTATGGCCGTCCGGCACACTGTTCAGCGCCGGCTCGAAATGAACAATGCAGCGCTGGTTCATGTCCCAGCTCGGCTTGCATGCCTTACGAATACCGCTGGCAGAGCGGGCTTGGCCCGGGCTCAGGATCACGGCCGGTGTCTCGTGGCCGATCTCATTGTGCCAGACCTCGCGCAGCGAGAGGGTTTGCGGCTCCGCCGGCGCGTCGAACTCCAGAGCCGGGTTCGAGGCCTGCGGCAGATCTGCGCGCAGACGCAACAAGTGCACGGCGTGCGTGGACGACAGACAATGCTGATCGGTGATCCTGAGCGCGTTCGCGGTGACGCTCGTCGATACCACCTGAACGGCTCCAGCACCGGGCAACTCAAGGAGAGCGGCGTTCGCCGAGGGCGCTTGGTACGCAGGCTTGATTCCAGAATCAGGCTGGTAACGCTTCTTACTTGACGCCAGGTGCTCGAGGCGATACTCATCCACCTTGCCGCGCCTCTTCGGTTGCGCCAATTCACAGTTTGCGGCGTAAGCCGAGGGCGCTTGGTACGCAGGCTTGATTCCAGAATCAGGCTGGTAACGCGTCTTACTTGTCGCCAGGTGCTCGAGGCGATACTCATCCACCTTGCCGCGCTTCTTCGGCTGCGCCAATTCATAGTTTGCGGCGTAAGCTGAGGGCGCTTGGTACGCAGGCTTGATTCCAGAATCAGGCTGGTAACGCTTCTTACTTGTCGCCAGGTGCTTGAGGCGAGCCTGATCCACCGTTTGAGGCTTGTGCGTCACGCGTCGGGCGTTTTGCTGTTCGACCGGGGCTGGGCGACCACGCTCATCCAGCATGCCGCGCTTTTTCAGCTGCGCCGAGTCATAGTTTGCGGCGTAAGCCGAGGGCGCTTGGTACGCACGCTCGATTCCAGAATCAGGCTGGTGACGCTTCTTACTTGTCGCCAGGTATTCGAGGCGCTTCGAAACCACTTTTTGAGGCTCTTGCGTCACGCGCGGGGCGATGGTCTTTTCAGCAGCGCCGTACTGCGCATACGCACTCCGCTCGACGCGTCCCTTGCCGTCGGCGCCACGGAGAACAGGCTTCTGCCCATAAGGCTCCTTGGAGTATTGCTTTTGCGCAGGCTGCCGCTGACCCCACTTGGGTCTGGTGTCAACCTTCCTGGCGGCAGCGTCGTGCTGTGCCTGCCCAGTCCGAGTGTCGGACTGCGCCCGATACCTCGGCTTCGCCAACTGCTTAAGGTATTCCACGTCGTGCCCCTTGCGTGGGGCGTCGACCTTGCCGGCTTGGCCAGCGCGTGCCTGCTCGTTATGCGCAGCGCGCAACTCTGCCGCGGGCTTATGCGCAGCACCCGCACGCCGATTGCCCTGCGGCTTCTTCCACCGCTCCGGATACTTCTGCTTCAGCAGCCGGAGCAGCGCCGGATCGTACACCGACGCTCTGGCCGCCGACCGATCGGTGCTCGCAGCGTTCGAGGCACGCCATACCTCGAACTCGGAATCGTCCGAGTCCGAGAGCTGGAAATTGTATGCCCGCAAATTCGAAAACTTGGGGGATTTTTGGGCGATGCTTTGGTCGATGCGTTGGTCGATGCTTTGGTCGATGCTTTGGTCGATGCTTTGGTCGATGCTTTGGTCGATGCTTTGCGGCACAAGGCGTAAGGTCTCCAGTCCTTGGCGCTGGGCGTGCGGCTGTGTATCGCTCGGGCCAGCCTGCGATTTGTCGGCCTGGGTGAGCGTCGCGCTCACGTCGGTCGCCACACCACCAAACATCGCCGCGGCGACGCACGCGGCCAACGGCGCACGCGTCCAGCGTGCAGGTTTGCAATGCTTCATTTTGAGAAACTCCCTCTCGTCACAGTGCTCGCGTGCGGCAACGCCCCACCGGCTCAGGAGCCGAGGACACCGGTGTGACGCCGATCAATCCTCGACAGATTCAGCAAAGCGCTGCATCTGTAGACTTTGATTGAGCTGATCTGCGAAGTTCACTGGGGGTTGTTTCAATCGCGTCAACCCTTGCGCAAGCCCGCGCTTGAATCGCGTGATCCACGACTTTCCAGCGGCGCGCGCACGCATGCCCGGCGATCTGGCCGATGCGCGACCTGGCCGCCATGCGCGGCCGCCTGATCGTCGACCCGCGGGCAGGCGCCGCGCCGAGCGCGTTCGCGCGCCTGCCGAATCCGAGCAGCCTGCAGGCTGCGAGGTGGAACGGGCTGGGCGCAGCCCGGCCCTGGGGGCGCTCAGATCCCGCGCAGCCGCGACGCCACTGCGGCCACGCGCTGGCCGTAGCTGTGCGCGGTGGCCAGGTCACCCTGCGGAATCTCGTCCACACTGGCGTCCGACGGCGACTGCACCAGCAAGCCGACCGACCCGCCCAGGTTGTTGGCGTCGTTGCGAGTGGCCGCCTTCGCGTTGCTCGGCGGCAGCCCCAGGCTGACCCAGATGCCGCCGTGCTGCGAAGCCAGCGTCTGCATCGCGATCAGCGACACCTGCTTGTCGCCGTTGAGGCTCGCGCTGTTGGTGAAGCCGCCGAACACTTTGTCCTGCCACGCCCGGGTGAACCAGGCCTTGCTCGTTGCATCGGCGAACTTCTTGAACTGCCAGCTCGGGCTGCCCATGTAGGTGGGCGCGCCGAAGATGATCGCGTCGGCCGCCGCCAGGCGTTCGAACGCGTCGCCCGGCACATTGCCGTCGGCATCGATCTCGACCAGCTCCGCTTCGGCGCCGCGCGCGACATGCTCGGCGACGCGGCGCGTATGGCCGTAGCCCGAGTGATAGACAACCATGATCTTGTTCATCGATGTGCTCTCGCTTTGCTTTTGTTTCGTGGGGGAATCGCGGTGCACGCCTCGCACCGCGTCTCGGCAATGTAGTTCGCACTAGAACTACTTGCCGGCGCAGGGTTTTTGCAGCGTTCTGGATTCCGTGCTAACCGACCGCCCCGGTTGCGAAGGCGCGCCGCGGCGGAGAGATCGCCGCGCGCTCAGCAATTGAACGGCGCCAGTTCGAAGCCGAGCAGGTGCCGGCGCAGGTCGATCGGCGGCAGGGGCACCACGGTGCCGTTGACGATCAACGGCGGCAACTGCACCAGGTAGCGCGGCGCCTCGGCGTCGCCGAGGCTGCCCAGCAGGGTCATCGCCGTGGCGTTCGAGATCGGCGTGTTGCCGACCCCCTGCACCGCCGCGTCGAGCGGGAGGTCGTAGCTGAAACTCAGGCGCAGCGCCTGGATCGGCACGTCCGTCGTCCGGCCTTGCTCGTCGAGCAGTTGCAGCCGCGCCTGGGCGAAGCGCCAGTCCAGGGGTTGTCGATACGCCACTTGCAGTTCCCCCGTGAAGGGCGCGCCCCCTTCCAGGTCGAACACCGACCACTGCCCCGAAATCGCGAACGGACCGTTCGCCACCTTGAACCCGCCGCGGTCGTAGATCCGCAGGTTATCGCAGTGCAGCGTGCGGTCACCCGCGGCCACCTTGCGCTGGCACTCGGCGGTGCCTTGCACCAGCGCGGCACGCGACGCCGCCGTCGTGTAGATCAGCGACCGATGCGTGCGGTACTCGCCGGGATAACTTTCGGGCCGCTCCTGCCGCTGCGCCTCGACCTGGGTCGCGGCCAGCTCGGCCCCGTCGGCCAGCACGATGGCCGGAATCGTCATCGTCAGGCGTTGCGGCGCGTAGTGCGGCAGCTGATACGACAGTGCGGCCCGCGCCTCGAAGGTACCGGGCTCGATGGCGCCGAGCGCCGTCGGCGCCCATGACGTGAACGCCACCCGATCGGCCACCGACACCGACGCGCGCACGCTGGCGCGAAGCGGCAGATCGCGCCAGGTTCGGCCGTCGTCGACACTGACCCTGGCAACGCGACCACCGAAGCGCAAGGTCGTGTGCCGAGGAACCTCAAACGCGATGTGCAGCGGCCGTTGCCCGCCCGCGTCGGCGCCGTGCACCGGCATGGCGTCGATGCGCGCATCGACGCCGGGGGCCAGCGTCACATGCAGCACGGCCGGGGCGCCCGACTGCCCGTGGCATGCAGAACCCGAGTAGCGCGCGCCGCTCAGGCTCATCTGCGCCTGGTAGTACTTGCCCACCGGCGCCGGGATGCACCCGCCCAGCGCCAGCAGCACCCCGACCAGCGGCGTCAACCCGACGACCCGCCTGAGCACGAACCGGACTCTGCCACTCACCTGTCACTCCCCGACGCTTGCGCTGCCAAGCTATCACGCCATCGACCCTCGCGCCTTGCGCTCGCGCAGCTGCCGCGCACCGCCAGCCTGCGCCCCGGCCCGTGCGGCGCATCGACCGGTGCGGCCGCGGTGCCGCGGTGGTCTCGCGCGGCGGCCGTCGGGATGCACGTGATTTCCCGAGGCAAGACAAAAATTCAAGATGTAAATGCGCATCAAATTGCCAACTAATTGGCATTCAATACCCATGCGCGTATCTAAGCTGCAGAGGTGCGTGATTGTTGTATTGAAAATTACGAATATTGGGCCATCGTCGCACGACCGGCCCTGATGCGCCGTCGGCAAATCGACGCCGATCCCAAACAAAAAAACAGGAATCTGCACTACTCATGTTTGCAAATCTGAAAATCGGCCAGCGCCTGGGCGCGGCCTTCGGCCTCGAAATCGTGATGCTTCTGCTCGTACTCGGTCTCGGGCTGCAGGGCATGTCGACCATGAAAACGCGCATCGACGACATCGTGCACGACAACAACGTCAAGATGGCGCTGGCCAACGACCTGCTCAGCACCCAGTCGCAGGAGTCCATCATCGTGCGCAACGTCGGCTTGCTCACCGATCCGGCCGCGATGAAACAGCAGCAGCAGCGTCTCGCATCGGTCGGTGCCGCATTCCAGTCCGACATCGAGCGCCTGCGCGCCAAGGTCGTCACCCCGCAGGCGCGCGCTCTGGTGGACCAGATCGAGCAGCTCGAGGCCGCCGGCACGCCCGCGATCAACCAGGCCCTGCAATATGGCTTGGCCAATGACTCGGCGAACGCGGTCAAGGCCATCATGACCCAGGTCAAACCGGCGCAGGAACATGAAAGCGCGGTGATCGTGTCCTTCGTCGAATTCCAGAAGCAGCAAAACCAGCAGGCCGCGGCCACCGCAGCGACGGCGTATCAGCGCGCCTGGATGATGATGCTGGTGGTGGGCGCGCTGGCGCTGGCGATATCGATAGCCTTCGGAGCGTGGATCACGCGCTCGATCACCCGCCCGCTGCGCGACGCGGTCGCCGCGGCGGACCGCGTTGCCGCAGGCGACTTCACGGTCGAGATCGCCCGCCGTGGAACCGATGAAACCGGACAGCTGCTGGCGGCCCTGCGCAATATGGTCGACAAACTCACCACGACGCTGGCTGCGATCCGCAGCGCCGCGGACAATATGGCAACCGCCTCGGAACAGGTGTCGGCGACCTCGCAGACCCTGTCGCAGGGAGCCTCGGAGCAGGCCGCCTCCATCGAGGAAACCTCGGCGACGCTGGATCAGTTCGGCGCCAGCGTGCAGCAGAACGCCGACAACGCGCAGCAGACCGCGCTCATGGCGCAGCAGGCGGCCGCCCAGGCGCAGCAAGGCGGCGAGGCGGTGCGCAAGACCGTCGAGGACATGCGGTCGATCGCCGAGCAGATCTCCATCATCGACGACATCGCCTACCAGACCAATATGCTGGCGCTGAACGCCGCGATCGAGGCGGCACGCGCCGGCGAGCACGGCAAGGGCTTCGCGGTGGTCGCCGCCGAAGTGCGCAAGCTGGCCGAGCGCGCGCAGGCCTCGTCGAAGGAAATCGGCGAACTGTCGCGCGGATCGGTCGAGCAGGCCGAGGCCGCGGGCAAGCTGCTCATCGCGATGGTGCCTGCCATCACCAAGACCGCGGACCTGGTCGCCGAAATCAACGCGGCCAGCACCGAGCAGAGCAGCGGCATCGGACAGATCAACGCCGCGATCGGGCAGATCAACACCGCGACCCAGCAAAGCGCGTCGGCCGCCGAGGAGCTTGCCGCGACGTCCGAGGAAATGAGCTCGCAGGCGCAGGAACTGCAGCGCAACGTGGCACAGTTCCGCCTCGCCGGCGATGCCGCGGGCGCGGGCAGCCGCGCGGCGGCGCAGCGCACGCCGACGGCCCGGGCGAAGCACGGTGCCGACCCCGGCGACGGCGCCTTCGTGCAATTCTGATCAGGAGCAACGACGATGAGTCAAACGAATGCGCTGGCCGCCGCCGCGGCACCGAGCCCGAAGGAGTCCGGGGCCGGGCAATATCTGGCCTTCACGCTGCAGGACGAGCGCTACGGAGTCGCGCTGACGAATGTGCGCGAGATCATCGGCTACGCCAAGCCGACGCCCGTGCCGACCATGCCGAGCTTCATGCTCGGCGTGATCAATCTGCGCGGCCATGTCGTGCCGGTGATCGACCTGGCACGACGCTTCGGCACCGACGCCACGCAGATCCACCCGCGCAGCGGCGTGGTGATCCTCGAGACCGCGGGTCAGGTGCTCGGCGTGGTCGTCGACGCGGTCAACTCGGTGATCGACCTGTCGGCCGAGCAGATCGAGCCGGCCCCGAGTTTCGGCGCCGGCGTGCGCCGCGCCTTTCTGCAGGGCATGGCCAAGACCGAGACCGGGTTCACGGTCTTGCTCGCGGTCGGCAAGCTGTTCATGGCTGAGGAATTCGCGACACTGGCCCAGACTGCCGAAACCACCGAGCTGGCGAGCACCGCCGCTGCAGCCTGACGCGGGCGTCGCGCAGCCCGGGTGCCCGCGCGCGCGTCAGCGACGCGACATGCCCAGCGTGAGCACGCCGGCGCCCAGCAGCACCAGACCGCCGCCGTAGCTCAGCCGACGCTGTGCCGCGGCGCTGGTCAGCCGCTGCGCGGCGAACCGGCCCAGGCGCGCGTAGCCCGCCGCGTTGAGCGCGGCCAGCGCCACGAAGGTCGGCAACAGAATCGCGCACTGCGCGGCGTAACCCTGCCCCGGCGCGATGAACTGCGGCACGAAGGCGATGAAGAACACGATGCTCTTCGGGTTGAGCGCGGTGACGACCCAGGCCGACAGCAGGCGGCGCTTGGCCGGGCTGGCCTGCAGCGGCAGCGCGACCGCCCCCTGCTGACGCGCGCGCCCGATCGCGCGCAGCCCCAGATAGATCAGGTAGACGCCGCCGCACAGCTTGAGCACGCCGAACGCCGCGGCCGACGCCGCCAGCAGCGCGCCCGCGCCGGCCAGCGACACACTCATCGCGGTGGCGTCGCCCAGCGCCACGCCGGCCACGGTGCTCCACGACGAACGCGCGTGATTCGCCAACGAGTCGCCGATCACGAGCAGCGTGGTCGGCCCGGGCAGCAGCAGCAGCACGATGCTGGCGCCGACGAACGCCAGCCAGGAAGTGAATGTCATCGCCCGTCCCTTCGATGGAAGCCTGGCGTGACTGTACCGCCGCGCTCAAGTCGCGGGCGCATCGAATGCTGGCCGCGCCCGCTGCAGGTGATCGACGAACGCGCGCAGCGGCGCCGGCAGCAGGCGCCGGCCGGGGTAGTACAGGAACGGCCCCGAGAAGCACTGCCACCAGGGCTCCAGCACCGGCACCAGCGCGCCGCGCTCCAGATGCGTGCGCAGCCAATCCTCGAACAGGTAGACGATGCCGACGCCGGCGAGCGCGGCGTCGACCGCGAGATCGGCTCCGGCGCCCAGGCCGACGGTCAACGGCCCTTGCACCTGAACTCTCAACGACTCGCCGTGGCGCTCGAACTCCCAGGCACTGATCGGCCGGCCCGAGAAACGCCCGTTCAGGCATGCATGCTGCATCAGATCGCGCGGGTGCTCGGGGTGGCCTCGGCGCGCCAGGTAGGCCGGCGCCGCAGCCGCGGCGAAGCGCTGACGGCGCGGACCGATCGGGATCGCGACCATGTCCTGCTCGAGCCGCTCCTCGTAACGGATGCCGGCGTCATAGCCCTCGGCCACCAGGTCGACGAAGCGTTCATCGACAACCACCTCCAGCCTGATCTCGGGATAGGCTGCCAGGAACGCCGGCACGATGGCGGGCAACACCAGGCGCGCGGCGCTCAGTGGCACGTTCAGGCGCAGCGGGCCGGCCGGGCGTTCGCGAAAGCCGTTGACGGTATCGAGCGCCGCATCGATCTCGGCGAAGGCCGGGCCCAGCCGCTCCAACAAGCGCGCGCCCGCCTCGGTCGGCGCGACGTTGCGCGTGGTGCGGTGCAACAGTCGCACGCCCAGCTCCGCCTCCAGCCGGCGCAGCGCCTCGCTCAGCCGCGACGCGCTGGTGCCGGTGGCGCGGGCCGCACCGCGAAAACCGCGCTCGCGCACCACGGCGGCAAAGGCCGCGAGATCATCCAGTTTGGACATTGTTCTGAAATCCGCACAAGCCGTTCCAATTGCGCCCGATTATCAAACGACACGAAGCTTCCTACAGTGGGCTCCGTTGTTTCCCCCATCATTCCCGGAGCTCATCATGACTGTTCTCGCCGCCGCCGGCACCCATCCACTCGGCGACCGCCATGTCCATCGCGTCGGCTACGGCGCGATGCAGCTGGCCGGCCCGGGCGTGTTCGGCCCGCCGAAGGACCGCGCCGGCGCACTGGCCGTGCTGCGCGCGGCGATCGAAGCCGGCGTCGACCACATCGACACCAGCGACTTCTACGGCCCGCACCACACCAACCGTCTGATCCGCGAAGCGCTGCACCCCTACCGTGACAACCTGACGATCGTGACCAAGGTCGGCGCGCGACGCGGCCCCGCCGGATCGTGGGACCCGGCCTTCACCGCCGAGGCGCTCGAGGCTGCCGTGCACGACAACCTGCGACATCTGGGCGTCGACGTACTCGACGTGGTCAACCTGCGCGCGATGTTCGACATCCACACTCCGGCCGAAGGCTCGATCGAGGCCCCGTTCACGGTGCTGGCCGAACTGCAGCAGCGCGGCCTGATCCGACACCTCGGCCTCAGCAACGTGACGCTGGCGCAAGTGCGGCAGGCGCAAGCCATCGCCCCGGTCGTGTGCGTGCAGAACCAGTACAACCTGGTGCATCGCGCCGACGAGCCGATGATCCGCGCGCTGGCCGACGAAGGCATCGCCTACGTGCCGTTCTTTCCGCTGGGTGGCTTCACGCCGCTGCAATCGCGCGCGCTCGACGCCGCCGCGGCCGCACTCGGCACCACGCCGATGCAGACCGCGCTGGCCTGGCTGCTGCAGCGTGCGCCGAACCTGCTGCTGATCCCGGGCACTTCATCGCTGGAACATTTGCGGCAGAACCTGGCCAGCGCAGCGCTGCGGCTGCCGGCCGAGGTGCTCGCCAGGCTCGAGCACGACGTCGACGGCTGAACCGGGCCTCAGAGCCTCGCCTTGGCGAAGGCCTGCACGCGCTGCGCGGTGTCGGCGCTGGCGAAGCAGGCCATCGCCGCCTGCCGCTCCTGCTCCAGCGCGCCGATCAGCTGCGGCCCCAGCCCCGTCGTGATGACGCGCTTGAGCTGCGAGGTGGCCAGCGGCGAGCGCTCGGCGACGCGCGCGGCAAGTTCGAGCGCGGTCGGCAGCATGGCCTGCGGCGGCACCACGCGGTTGACCAGTCCGAGCTCGTGCAAGACCTTGGCGTCGAGCCGGTCGCCCAGCACCAGCAGCTCCATCGCGCGTTGATGGCCCACCGCCTGCGGCAACAGCTGGGTGACGCCACCGGTGACGAAGTGACCCAGCGCCATCTCCGGAAAGAACGCCACCAGGTCGTCCGCCGCGACGACGAGGTCGCAATTGAGCATCCACTCGAAACCGCCGCCCACCGCGTAACCATGCACGGCGCCGATCACCAGCTTCGGCCCGAACATGATGTCGCGCGTGATCTGCTGAATGCGCTCGCAGGTCTCGACCACGGAGAGGCTGGACTCGGCCTGCGCGCCGAACTCCTTGAGGTCGTCGCCCGCGCAGAACGCACGGCCGGCGCCGGTCAGCACGATGACGCGGGTCTGCGCATCGGCCTGGGCCGTCACCATGGCCTCGTGGAAATCCGCGAGCAGGCCGGCGCCGATCGCGTTCAGCCGCTCGGGACGGTCGAGAGTGACGACGCTCACCGGGCCTTGCGTGGACAGTTTGACGTAGGGCATGGCGTGTTCATTCACGAGTTTGCTTTTGAGCGCCCCCAGGGCCGGGCTGCGCCCAGCCCGCCCCCCGTGGGGGTCAAGCAATCTTGGGGCGGCCCGGCGATTGCTTGAGAAGCTTGATTCACAGCGGCGGCTTCGCGATCCCAGGCGCCGGCGCAGCCCTGCTGCTGGAGACGGAACTTCTCGACCTTGTCGGTCGGCGTCTTGGGCAGTGCGTCCAGCACGCGCACATAGCGCGGCACCATGAAGCGCGCCATCCTGTCCTCGGCCCAGCGCAGCAGCGCTGCGGGCGTCAGCGTGCAGCCCGGGCGCAGCACCACGCAGGCCAGCACGTCTTCCTCGGTCAGCTCGCTGGGCACGCCGATGACGGCGCATTCGAGCACGTCGGGGTGCTGCTCGAGGGTCAACTCGACTTCGGCGGCCGAGATGTTCTCGCCGCGCCGGCGCACGATGTCCTTGCGCCGCCCCACGAAATAGAACCAGCCGTCGGCGTCCTGCCGCAGCAGGTCGCCGGTGTGGAAGCCCTGGTTGCGAAACACCTCGATGGTCGCCTCGGGCATCGCCCAGTAGCCGTCCATCAGCACCGACGGCTCCTCGGCGCGCACCACGAGTTCGCCCGGCTCGCCCGCCGCGACGTCGAAGCCCTCCTCGTCGATCAGGCGCAGGCTCCACGGCCCCAGCGGCTTGCCGCAGGAGCCGGGGCGCGCCGGCTCGTCCAGCGGCGTGTAGAGCACCACGCCGACTTCGGTGGAACCGTACAGCTCGACCAGGCGACAGCCGAAGCGTGCCTCGAACTGCGGCGCCCAGGCCGGCAAGGGCACGCCCCAGCCCAGGCGCGCGGAATGGTCCCGGTCGCGCGGCGACGGCGGCTGCTTCCACAGCATGGTGAGCGTCGCCCCCATGAAATCGAACACCGTGGCCTGCATCGCGCGCACCTCGTCCCAATAGCGCGAGACGCTGAAGCGCTCGCCCAGCGCGGCCACGGCGCGCAGCAGCAGCGCCGGTGCGAGGGTCATCACCGCGGCGTCCAGATGGAACATCGGATAGGGGCAATACAGCACATCGTCCGCACGCAGGCCCAGGCCGTCGATCGCCCCCTGCGCCTGGCGCAGGATGAAGCGGTGCGAGATCCGCGCCGCCTTCGAACGCCCGGTGGTGCCCGAGGTGTAGAGCAGCAGCGCCAGCTCGGAGAACGCGACCTCGCAGCTCGGCGCCGTCGGCAGGCCCGGCCGCTTGAGCGCGGACCACGGCATGCCCGCTGCGCCGTCGCCACCGACCACGATGATCTGCCGGATCGTGTGCAGCTCGGCGCGCACCTCCTGCAGCTGCGCCAGCAGCGTCTCGTGCACGATCAGCAGTTCGCTCTGCACCAGATTCAGCGCGCTGGCCAGCACCGCGCCCTTGAACGACGTGTTGACCGGCGCGGCCACCGCGCCCAGCCGGGCCAGCGCGAACCAGGCCAGCGCGAACTCGATGCAGTTGGGCAGCAGCAGGCTGACGTTGTCGGCGCGCTTCACGCCGCAGGCATGCAGGCCGGCGGCGATCTGCGCGGACTCGCGCTCGACCTCGCCGAAGGTCCACTCGGCGTGCGGGAAACGGATGAAGGGCCGGTCCGGCGCCTCTTCGGCGGCGCGGCGCAACTCGACCGCGAGCGAATGCGTGAAGGTTCTCATGATCGCCCCGTGAACGGGACGGTCTGCCCCGCCGGCTCCACCTTCCAGTGCTCGCGCCGGTTCGGCACGGCGCCGTCAATGCGCAGCACCGAGCCCGAGATGAAGGCCGCCGCCGGCGACAGCAGAAACACGATCGACGCCGCCACCTCGGCCACGGTGCCCAGACGCCCGACCGGCACCAGTTCCGCGAAACGCTCGATCATCGGCCGGTGCTGCTCGGGGTAACTGTCCATGCCCGACGACTCGATCCATCCCGGCGCCACCGCGTTGACGCGCACCGGCGCCCACTCGTAGGCCAGCGTCTGCGTCAGGTTGAGCATGCCGGCGCGCGCCGCGCCCGAATGCGCCATGCCCGGCATCCCGCCCCACATGTCGGCCAGCATGTTGACGATGGCGCCGGCACGCCGCGCCTTCATCGACTGCAGGTAGACCTCGCGCGCGAACAGGAAGCCGCCCAGCAGGTTGTTGCGCACCACGGCGTCGAAGCCATTGGCCGAAATGTCCTCGGCGTGGCTGAAGAACTGGCCGCCCGCGTTGTTCACCAGGCCGTCGATGTGGCCGAGTTGCGCCACGGCACTCGCCACCACCTCCTTCACCCGCGCTTCGTCGCGGATGTCGCAGGCGTGGCAGAACACGTCGCCGCCGTAGGCCGCGAGCGCCTCGCGCGCCGCCTCGAGCTTCTCCGGCTTGCGCCCGACAAGCACCAACCGGGCGCCCAGCGAGGCCAGCTCCTCGGCCACGGCCAGGCCGATGCCCGAGCCACCGCCGGTGATCAGAAAGCCCTGGCCGGCGAACAGGCCGGGGCGGAATTGGGAAAGGTAGGACATGGTCGGTTCGACATCGCTCACGAAAACTGATTATGACCTCAGTTTTTGTTTTCTGCAATAATTCGCGCATCCGGCGCCGCCGCGCCCCACGCCCCTGCCCTCGCCGCCGATGCTCCGCCCGAAAGCTCCGCTCCCCGCCAAGACCGCGCCCGACGCGCGCCCGAGCCCGAGCCCGGACCTGGCGTTTTGCGAAGTGCTGCGCCGCAGGGCGGCGGACGAGACCCTGCGCAAGGGCCAGCGCACCGGCCTGCGCATCCGCGCCGCCGCGTGCGAACTGCTGGACAGCACCACCCCGGACAAGCTCAAGATCCAGGACATCTGCACCCTGAGCGCCATCGCCCAGGGCACGATGTACCAGTACTTCAGCGACCGCGACCACCTGCTCGCCACCCTGCTGCAGGAGTTCGCCGTGTTCCTGCAGGAGCAAATGAAAGCGGCCACGCTCGACAGCACGACACCCGAGCAGTCGATGCGCCTGGCCACGCTGAGCTACTGCCGGCTGTTCGAAGCCAACCGCGGCCTGATGAAGTGCCTGCTCCACCACTACGAGGCCTTCCCGCAGGCGCGCGGCATCGTCTCGGACTGGAACAAGGCCTGGATCGACACCATCGTGCGCGCGGTCGCCAAGCGCCAGCGCGGCAGCGCGACGCCCCGAACCCCCGAAGTCGAGCTGCGCCGGCGCGCCTACGCACTGGGCGGCATGGTGGACCAATACCTGGCCGGCATCTACCTGTACGGCGACGCGCATCTGGCGCGCGCCGCCGGCAAGCTCGACGCAATCGTCGACACGCTGACCTTCATCTGGTCCAGGGCGATGGCGGACGAGCTCGCCCCAGCCCGATAGCGCGGCGGCAGGACTTGCCGCGCACGCGGCGGGCGGTCATTCGAACAGCTCCGCGACAAGACGCTCACCCCGCCGATGAACCTTGATTGATCCGGGGGATCCAAGGTCGCTTCATGGGCGCTCCGACGAGCGCCTGTGAGAGCACACCATGAACCTTGAGGCCGAGTTCCTTGTCGATCGCGCGTACGAAGACATCCCTTCCGAGGACGTTGCAGGCTACCTCCAGCGCGAAACATCGGTACTGGCCTGGGTGATTGACGGAGCCTCGACCCTGACCGAGCATCCGTTCCAGCACTTTCCAGATCTCACCGACGCCGGCTGGTTCGCGCGCCGGATCTCGACCTCGCTGCCCCAACGCTTCGTGGAGCGCCCATTCGACCCGGTCGGGATGGGGGAGGTGCTGGCGGCGGCTCGGAGCGACTACTTCGACGCCGGCGCAGCAGGCGCACCACCCTGGGCATGGCCCGTTGCCGCAGCGGTGATCGTCGAGCTTGACACGATCGACGGCCAACTCTGTATCCACCGCTACGCCGACTGTTTTGTCGAGACCGCCGAGGCGCTGCCGTTCGCCCAACTCGACCGCCGGTATGCAGACGCCGGGAGCGGCGAAATTCGGGCACGCTGGGAGCCCCACTCGGGCTTCACCGGCTCCACCCTGGCGAAGCTGCGCGCACGCCGCG
>JAKAHP010000145.1 GCA_021825505.1 Pseudomonadota bacterium | reverse complement strand
GTGCCCGGGGCCCACCGCCACCGGTTTCGTCGCGCGCGCCGCCGGCGAGCGTGCCGCGATGCTGCGCGGTGGACTGGCCGACGCCGGTGCGGTGGCGCGTGCCGGCGTCGCCGGGCTGCTGCGCGGGCGCCGCGTGGTCGTGGCCGGCTGGCGCAACCGGATGATGGTGCGGGCGCAACGCTTCGCGCCGCGCCGCCTGGTCACCTGGCTGGCGGCGTGGATGATGCGCGAAGTCTGATCAGGCGGCGTCGCCGACCCCGGCGCACACCGGGCAGCGCGGATCGCGCTGAAGCGTCAGCGTGCGCAGATCCATGTCGAAGGCGTCGATCAGCAGCAGCCGACCGGCCAGGCTGCGCCCGGCGCCGGCCAGCAGCTTCAGCGCCTCGGCAGCCTGCATGCTGCCGACCATGCCCACCAGCGGCGCGAACACCCCCATCACCGCACAGCGCACTTCTTCGACCGCGGCCTGCGGCGGGTACAGGCAGGCGTAGCAGGGGCCGCGCTCGCCATCGCCGTGCGCGCGGCTGTCGAACACCGCGACCTGGCCGTCGCCACGAATCGCCGCGCCGCTGACCAGGGGCACGCGGTGCGCGACGCAGGCGCGGTTCAAGGCGTGGCGGGTGGCGAAGTTGTCGCTGCAGTCCAGCGCCACGTCGGCGCGCGCGACCAGCTCGTCGAGCAGCGCGTCGTCGGCGCGGCGCGCGATGCACTCGACCTGCACCGACGGGTTCAGCGCCAGCATCGAGCGCCGCGCCGATTCGACCTTGGCCATGCCGATGCGGTCCTGCGCATGGGCGATCTGGCGCTGCAGATTGGTCAGGTCGACGCTGTCGTCGTCGACCAGGGTGATGCGGCCGACCCCGGCCGCGGCCAGATACAGCACCACCGGTGATCCCAGGCCGCCGGCGCCGAGCACCAGGGCGCGGCCGTCGAGGATGCGCTGCTGCCCCTCGATGCCGATGGCGTCGAGCAGGATGTGGCGCGAGTAGCGCAGCAGCGCGTCGTCGTTCACCGCTGCGGCTGCAGCGCCGCCGGCTTCGAGGCCGCGGCCTTCGGTGCGGGAGCCTTCGCGCCCGGGGCGGGGGCAGCGGCAGCGCTCGCCGGCTTCGCGACGATCACCGGCTTGCCCTGCAGTTCGTTGAGCGCCTGCTTCAGCTGCCAGTCGTCCTTGCTGCCGTATTCAGGCAGTTTCGGGAACTTGTTCGGATCCTTCGCGATCTCGAGTTCAAGTTTCTGGCGCGCCTGCTCCTCGCTCTGTTCACGCTGCGCATCGGCCGCACTGGCCGAGGGGCTGGGCGCCGCGCCGGTGCCGATCTGGTTGCGATAGTCGGCCTCGCGCGTGCGCAGCGCGGCGTAGGGGTCGCCGCTGGGCAGCGGGTCGACGATGTAGTTCGGCGTGATGCCGCGCGCCTGGATCGATTCGCCGTTGGGCGTGTAGTAGCGCGCGGTGGTGAGTTTCAGCGCGGTGTCCGGGCCCAGCGGCAGCACCGTCTGCACCGAGCCCTTGCCGAAGGTCAGCGTGCCCATCACTTTGGCGCGGCCGTAGTCCTGCAGCGCGCCGGTGACGATTTCCGACGCCGACGCCGAGCCGCCGTTGACCAGCACGACCAGCGGCACCTTCTTCACCGCCGCCGGCAGCGAACTCAGCGGATTGACGCCGGGCACACGCGAATAGTCGCTCGGCGTATTGTGGTAGCTGACGTTGGCCTCGGGGATCTGGCCGCGTGTCGACACGATGGTCGCATTGGGCGGCAGGAACACCGAGGCCACGCCGACCGCGCTCTCGAGCAGGCCGCCGGGGTTGTTGCGCAGGTCGAGCACGATGCCCTTGAGCGACGGGTCTTCCTTGTACACCGCGTCGACCTTGTGCACGAAGTCGGGCAGGGTGTCGGACTGGAACTGGCTGATGCGCAGCCAGGCGTAGCCGGGCTGGACCAGCTTGCCGCGCACGCTGTGCACCTGGATCTCGGCGCGCGTGACGGTGACGGTGAGGGTGCGGTTCTGGCTCTTGCGCAACAGCGTCAGCGTGACCTGGGTGCCCGGCTTGCCGCGCATGCGCTTGACCGCCTGGTCCAGGCTCAGGCCTTTGACCGGGGTGTTGTCGATGCGGGTGATCAGATCGCCGGCCTCGATGCCGGCGTGCGCCGCCGGCGAGCCTTCGATCGGCGAGACGACCTTGACCAGGCCGTCTTCGGCGGTGATCTCGATGCCGACACCGACGAACTTGCCGCTGGTGCTTTCGCGGAACTCCTTGTAGCTCTTCGCGTCGAGGTACTCGGAATGCGGGTCGAGGCTGTTGACCATGCCGCTGATGGCGTCGTGCACCAGCTTCTTGCCGGCGACCGGCTCGAAATAATCGGCCTTGATCAGGCCGTAGACCGCGGCGAACTGCTGCAATTCCTCGAGCGGCAACGGCGACTCGGTGCCGCGCGCGACGGCCTGCAACTGCAATGTCGCCAGCACGCCGGTGAGCACGCCGACGCCGACCCACGCGGCGATCTTGAATTTACCTGCCATGCCTGTTCCTCGAAGCGCCTCCAGGGCCGGAATGCGCGCGGCCCGCCCCTTACCCCCCGCAGGGGGCGAGTCAACGCGTGGTGGCTCGGCGTTGACTCAAGATTCGACAGTATAGGGGGGCGCGGCGCACTTGTCGGCAGCCGGTGCCGGCGCGGGCGACGCTTTAATCGTTGCCGTCCTCGAGGTAATAACGGCGGATAGGCCTCAAAGACGCATCGAGCTCGTAGACCAGCGGAGTTCCATTGGGAATGTTCAGTCCGACGATGTCGCTGTCGGAAATCCCGTCGAGGTATTTGATCAGCGCGCGCATCGAGTTGCCGTGCGCGGCGACGAGCAGCCGTCGCCCGGCGCGGATCGCCGGTGCCAGCGACTCCTCCCACAGCGGCAGCACGCGCTGCACGGTGTCCTTCAGGCATTCGCCCAGCGGCAGGTCGATCGGGTTGACGCGCGCATAACGCGGATCGGCGGCCAGCTCGTGGCGATGGCTTTCGTCCATCGCCGGCGGCGGCACGTCGTAGCTGCGGCGCCATTGCAGCACCTGGGCGTCGCCGTACCGGGCGGCCGTCTCAGCCTTGTTCAGCCCCTGCAGCGCGCCGTAATGACGCTCGTTGAGACGCCAGCTGTGCACGGTGGGCAGCCACATGCGCTCCATTTCGTCGAGCGTCAGCCACAGCGTGCGCACCGCGCGCTTGAGCACCGAGGTGTAGGCGACGTCGAAATCCAGGCCGTGGGCCTTCAGCAGCTGGCCGGCGCGGCGCGCCTGTGCGCAGCCCTGCTCGGTGAGGTCGACGTCGACCCAGCCGGTGAAGCGGTTTTCCTGGTTCCACAGCGATTCGCCGTGGCGGATCATGACGAGCTTGTGCATTTCGGATCGTGGGACGTAAAGGTGGGAATGCGTTTCGACCCGCAGATGGTAGTGCAGCGCGCCGGGCGGTTTGCTGCGGCGCACGACGGCAGGCTCGGCGCGGCCGCCCGGAAATTCCTAGAATCAGGAGTTTTCGCCGATCGAAGCGGAGCAGGATCTTGAAATTCATCATCGACAATCTCGCGTTGATCGCGATCGCCGTCGTCTCCGGCGGCATGCTGCTGTGGACCAGTTTTTCGCGTTCCGGCTCCGGCGGTGGCGTGGCGCCGGCCGAGGCGGTGCGGCAGCTCAACCGTGAAAAAGGCGTGCTGATCGACGTGTGCGAACCGGCCGAGCATGCCGCCGGTCACTGTGTGGGCGCGCGCAACATTCCGCTGGGGCAGCTCGAGCAGCGCCTGGCGGAATTGCCGAAGAACAAGGAGCTGCCGGTGCTGGTGATGTGCCAGAGCGGCGCGCGCGCCGGCCGCGCCGCGGCGACGCTGCGCAAGCACGGCTGGAGCCGCGCCCAGGCGGTGGCCGGCGGCCTGCGCGCCTGGCGCGAGGCCGGGCTGCCGGTGGACAAGGGCTGAGCAGGGGGAATGTGATGGCCAAAGTCCGCATGTATACGACCGCGGTGTGCCCGTACTGCGTGCGCGCCAAGGCGCTGCTGCGCCAGCGCGGCGTGGCCGAGATCGACGAGGTGCGCATCGATCTCGACGTGCAGGCGCGCGCGCGCATGATCGAAGCCACCGGGCGCCGCTCGGTGCCGCAGATCTTCATCGGCGAGCGCCATGTCGGCGGCTGCGACGACCTCTATGCGCTCGATGCGCAAGGCGGCCTGCTGCCGCTGTTGAACGAAGCTTGATGGCGGCGCTAAACGCACGGCCGCTGCGGGGTGCGGCCGCGGGTCATGCCTACAATGGTGGGCTCATCCCGCGTGTGGCTGTGCCGCACGCGGCATCCCGACGCATTGGAGCCCTCGCATGAGCACCCCCCCGAATCCCGCCGCGCAAGATCAGCAGCCGGTCTTTGCGTTGCAGCGCTGCTACCTCAAGGACATGTCGCTGGAGCAGCCGAACTCGCCGCGCATCCTGCTCGAGCAGACCCAGCCGACGGTCGACGTGCAGATGAACATGGCCAGCGAGGCGATCGCCGACGGCGTCTACGAGGTCGCGATCACCGCGACGATCACCGCGCGCGTGAACGACCAGACGCTGTTCCTGGTCGAGGGCAAGCAGGCCGGCATTTTCGAGCTGCGCAACATCCCGCAGGAGCATTCGGACCTGCTGCTGGGCATTGCCTGCCCGCAGACCGTCTACCCCTATCTGCGCGCGAATCTGGCCGACGCCATCACGCGTGCCGGTTTCCCGCCGGTGCACCTGGCGGAAATCAATTTCCAGGCGATGTACGAAAGCCAGCACGCGCAGCAGGCCGGGCAGGAGCGTGGCGACCTGATCGGTCCCGACGGCGCGGCGCTGAACTGACGCGCAAGGCGCCGTGGTGGTGAAGCTCGCAGTGCTCGGTGCCGGCGCCTGGGGCACGGCGCTGGCCGCGCATGCCGCCCGGCATGCCGACACGCTGCTGTGGGCGCGCGACGCGGCGCAGGCCTTGCAGATCCAGCGCAGCGGCGAGAACCGGCGCTACCTGCCGGGCGTGGCCTTGCCCGAGGCGCTGCGCATCACGGCCGAGCTCGATCTGGCGCTGCGCCATGTGGGGCCCGACGGCCTGCTGGTGCTTGCGGTGCCGTTGTCCGCGTTGCGCGAACTGGCGCAGCAACTGCGTGCGCGCGGCGCGCGCGCCGCCGGCGTGGTGGTGCTGGCCAAGGGTTTCGAGCGCGGCAGCGCGGCGCTGCCGCACCAGGTGATCGAGCAGGTGTTCGCCGACTGGACGCAGCGCCCGCCGGTGGCGCTTTTGTCGGGGCCGAGTTTCGCCGACGAAGTGGCGCGCGGGCTGCCGGTGGCGCTGACCGCGGCCAGCGCCGACGCCGCACTGCTGCACGCCTGCGTGCGCGCGCTGCATCGCGACGGCATGCGCATCTACGCCAGTGACGACCAGGTTGGCGTGGCTGTCGGCGGCGCGGTGAAGAACGTGCTGGCGATCGCGTGCGGGGTGTGCGACGGCCTCGAACAGGGGCTCAACGCGCGCGCCGCGCTGATCACCCGCGGCCTGGCTGAAATGACGCGGCTGGGGCTGGCGCTGGGCGCGCAACGCGAGACCTTCACCGGTCTGAGCGGGCTCGGCGACCTGGTGCTGACCTGCACCGGACACCTCTCGCGCAACCGTCGCGTCGGCCTGCAGCTGGCCGCGGGCAAGCCGCTGGCCGACATCATCGCCGAGCTCGGGCATGTCGCGGAAGGGGTTTATACCGCGCGCACGCTGCTCGAGCTGGCCGAGCAGCACGCGGTCGAGATGCCGATCGCCAGCGCCGTCGGCGCGCTGCTTGACGGCCGCTGCAGCGCCGCCGACGCGGTGCGGGCGCTGCTGGCGCGCGAACCGCAGCCGGAGCGCGAAGCTTGATCCGCTTGATCGTCGGCCTGGGCAATCCGGGCCCGGAGCACGCCCAGCAGCGCCACAACGCCGGCTTCTGGTGGCTCGACCAGCTGGCGCTGCGCGAACGTGTGCAGTTGCGCGCCGAGCGCGGTTTCTTCGGCGATGTCGCGCGCCTGCGCGGCGCCGACGGCGACGTCTGGCTGCTGGAGCCGACCACCTACATGAATCGCTCGGGCCAGGCGGTCGCCGCGCTGGCGCGCTTCTACAAGATCGCGCCCGAGCAGATCCTGGTCGTGCACGACGAACTCGACCTGCCGCCGGGCCAGGTCAAGCTCAAGCTCGGCGGAGGCCACGCCGGGCACAACGGCCTGCGCGACATCGCCGCGCAGCTCGGCACGCCGCAGTTCTGGCGCCTGCGCATCGGCATCGGCCACCCCGGCGAGCGCAGCGCGGTGATCGGCTTCGTGCTCGGCCGCCCGCAGCGCGCCGAGCTCGAGCTGATCGAGCAGGCGATGGATCGCGCGCTGGACGCGGCTCAGGAACTGATGCGCGGGCGCTTCGAGCAGGCCACGATGGAACTGCACCGCGGCAACGCGCCGCGTTGAGGCGCGAAGGTCGATCGACTCAGGCGGGCGTGGTGCTGCGCTGCAGGCGCTGATAGCGCTGCAGCAGGACTTCGTGCGATTCGACGCGGTCGGGACGCACCGGAATGCACGCGACCGGACACAGCTGCACGCATTGCGGCTGGTCGAAATGGCCGACGCACTCGGTGCAGCGATCGGCGTCGATCTGGTAGATCAGCTCGCCCATCGAAATCGCCTGGTTCGGGCATTCGGGCTCGCACACGTCGCAGTTGATGCAGTCGTCGGTGATCCACAGGGCCATTGCGGCGTCCTCGATCGCGTCGGTTCGCAGGGAAAGTCAGCGCCGCGCCGCGAGTTTCGCGGCCAGACGCTCGGTCACCAATGGGACCACGAATTTGCCGACGTCGCCGCCGAGCAGGGCGATTTCCCGCACGAACGTCCCGGATACGAACTGGTACTGGTCGGCCGGGGTCAGGAAAATGGTCTCGACCTCGGGCATCAGCTGGCGATTCATGCCGGCCATCTGGAACTCGTACTCGAAGTCACTGACCGCGCGCAGGCCGCGCACCACGACCTGCGCGCCGCGCCCGACGACGAAGTCGCGCAGCAGCCCGGTGAAACCCTCGACTTCGACGTTGCGATAGGGGCTGAGGATGGTACGCGCCAGCTCGAGGCGCTCGTCGAGCGTGAACAGCGCGTTCTTGTGGTGGCCGGCGGCCACCGCGACGACCAGCCGGTCGCACAGCTTGCAGGCGCGGCGCACCAGGTCCTCGTGGCCGCGGGTGAATGGATCGAAGGTCCCAGGATAGACCGCTGTCAGCATGTCGGGCTCCCGTGTCGTGCAAGGCGCAAGTCTAGTGGCTCGCCGCGTCGTCACCGGCAGCGTTCGCGTGCGGCAGGCGGCG